>CALBJX010000052.1 GCA_937893015.1 uncultured Verrucomicrobiales bacterium
AGACAGGTTTTTGAAATTCCGCGCGGCGCAGCCGCGCCTAAATTTGACTTCGTACTTCGTACATCGTACTTCGTACATCCCTACAAATCCCCCTTTGCCTACTTCTGCATCCCGAGGCGTGCGGCGATGGCGTCTGCAAGGGCGGCGGGGGTGGCGTCTTCGGCTACGGGGAGGCGCGTGAGCCACGTTTCACGCCGCAGCCAGGTGCGCTGCCGCTTGGCATATTGGCGGGTGACAAGGGCAAGGGCGGGCGTGAGCTCGCGGCGCGTGAGGGTGCCCGCCAGATAGGCGCGGATGAGGTCCAGTCCCAGTGTCTTGGCGGCGGTGGGGGAGAGGGGGACGTCTTCCAGCGCGGCGACCTCCTCGATGGCGCCGTTGCGGAGCATCTCACGGCTGCGGGCGGCGATGCGGGCGTCCAGCGCTTCCGTCTCACGCTCCAGCGAGAAGCCCGGGCCTGCGGGTTCCGTCCAGTTGTTTTTCCAATGGGAGAGCGGTTTGCCACCCGTGAGCACGATCTCGAGGTTGCGGACGACGTAGCGCGGGTTGCAGAGGTCGGTGGCTTCTGCGCCCTCAGGGTCGGCTTCGCGCAGGCGGCGCACGCATTCGTCCAAGGGCAGGGCGGTCAGCTCCGCTCGCACAGCGGGGTCGCTCGGCGGGGCAGGGGAGATGCCGTGCGAGATGAACTTCACATACAGCCCGCTGCCGCCCGTGACGATGGGGCGTTTCCCGCGCATTTGAATATCCGCAATCGCTTCCTGCGCACGGCGGGCGTGTTCCGCGGCGTCATTCGGCTCCGTGGGCTCCAGGATGCCGATGAGGTGGTGCGGCACGGCGGCCAGCTCTTCCGCGCTCGGTGACGCCGTCAGCACGGGCATTTTTTTGTAAATCTGGTATGCATCCGCCGAGACGATTTCCGCCGCCCCCAGCCGCTGTGCCAGCGCGACCGCCACGGCACTCTTGCCGCAGCCCGTCGGACCGAGAATGAAAACGGGGCGTAACTCAGCGGCAGCTGTCATCAGGCGAGGGGCTTTTGTCCGTAGCGGTTTTCCGCCTGCTGCGAGGGCCACAGAGTAAGGACGAAGAGGAAGAGCGCCAGCCCGTTGTTCACGTAGCCGAGCACACAGCAAATCTCGTCGAGCAGGGGGTAGGTGGGGAGCATTTCCAGATGGGCTGTGATGCTCGTCATGCTCTCGGCATCCCAGCTGAAGCTCTCATTCATCCACAGCCATTCCTGCACGCCCAGCATGAGCTGAAACCAGAAGATGCCGAAGATCACCGCAGTGATGCCAAAGGAAAGACCGAGCCACCAACCGCTCCACCCCACATCATGCAGGCGGCGCACAGACACCGCCAAGCCCGGCATGGCGGTGTAGAGGAGGAAGCAGAGGAGGACAAGCCCCCCCACAACGATGCCGATGTTCGCGCATAAGAGGTCCCCGCTCACCAGAACACCCACCAGCGCCGCCAAGGGCAGGAAAAGAATGATGCCTGTGCTGATGAGGAAGGAGAACAGCATAAAGCTCCAATACTCCCGACGCGTGCTGCGTCCACTCAGGCGGGCATAGTTTTCACGCTTGAGACAGCGGACAAAGCAGCCCCACAGGGAGGTCGGCGGCAGAGGAGGAACAGGAGGCAACATGGGGATTTACCATTGACAGATTCTGAGATTTGTCGCGCTGCGCGCGAGGGAGGGATAAAAAAGAGCTGTGTGATTTGCTTTGCGTTGTCGAAAAAATCCTGCGCGAGGAGCGCGCCTATCTGACAATTTGTCCATCAAAGACTCGGTCCGTACTTGTTCGGCCCCTTCTTCGTGGGCAGGAGGAAACAGACGAAGAGATAGATGCCGCTGACGCACAGGATGAAGAAGCCTGATACCAAAGCAGCCGCTGCGGTCATGACGGCTGCATGGTTGCTCCCCAATGCTTCCGCCAGCAGGTCGGCATCCGCGCCTACGCTCCACAGGGTCCACCCGAACCAACCGACACCGCCGAAGCAGAGGACCAAGCCCAAGGCATACCACAGCAACGCGGCGGCGCTGCGCCCCGTATCATGCAGACGGCGGACGGTGACGGCCAGGTAGGGCAGCAGGAACAGGAGGGCAACGCCATATTCGGTGAGCGTGCCGCCGATGAGGGTGCTGAGATGCGGTCGGAGGAGCGCTATCATGTCCGGCACGTCTTCCGCTCCCCTCAGTTGCTCCTGCAAATCAACCGGGTAATCGAAGTAAAGCGTCATCGTGAGCTCGATGACGAACTGCGCCACATGGCCGATGACGAGGTAGAAGAGATAAAAGCTCCAGAACTCCGTGCGGGTCGCGCGCCCGCGGAAGCAGACGTAGCGGCGCATGCAGGAAAGGAAGTTGAGCCACAGATTGCCCGTGCCGGGGTGCAGGGTTTTGCCGCAGTGCGGGCATTCGGCGGGCGTTTCCGTGGCGACAATCTCCTGCCCGCAGAAGGGGCAGTTGCCCAGCGTGCGCGGACCGACGGGCGGCGGCACGGCTTCTCCCTCTTCCCCGAGATTCAGCTCGCGGTAGGGGTGCCAGCTCGTCTCGCCCGCAGCGGCGGCGAGGGTGTCATCATCAATGGCGCCGGAAGTGCGCAGAGCACGAAGCTCGTCGGCGGAATAAGGACCCTGTGGCTTGCGGTCGGGGGAGAGATAGAAGTATTTCATGGTATCAGGCGATTTTGGTGAGTTGAAGGGCGCGGATCATGCATTGGTTGAGCTCCCGGTTGGCATTGACACATCTCTCTGTGTACCGCAAGGAGAAGCAGTGCTTCCCTTCGGGGATGTCCAGCGTGAGGGCGGCGGTGAGAGCGTCGTTGTCCCATTGCCCGGCTTCCGTGTTGTGGGGGAGGACGAGCATGGCTGCGCTTTCGCCGTCGAGGAAGAGCTCGCGGAGGGCGCAGGTGTCGCCGTCGCGTTCCGAGGCGGTGGCGTTGGTGTAGTGAACGCGCAGGCGGTAGGTGCCCGCGGGGAGCCACACCTCTTCGTAGTCGAGGTGCGCGGTGTGGGGCTGCGTATCCAGCCATGCCTGCCCGTGCTCCACGTCGTATTCGGCCGCCGCGCCGATGCGGGCGGGAAGAAGTGTGTATTCCGCCCCCTCGGGTGCGCACTCAAAGGGTGCGCTCAGGGACGACACCTTTCCCTTGCCCACGGCCTGCACAGCATAGCGGTGGGTGCGGGTATCGGCGGCATCCAAGCAGCGGAAGCAGTCGAAGGTGGTGGCGAAGGCGCGGTCATCGCGGTAGATGCAGTAGGACTCCGCGCCCTCCACGGGGTGCCAGCTCAGACGCTCGCGGGCGGGGCTGTCCCACATGGGGGTGGGCAGGTCTTCCCCGGCTTCGGGGAAAACGGTGTCCTCTTCCGCGGCGTCCTCGGCCGGCATGAGCTGAATCTCGATGAAAAGCCGCCCCTCCGTCTCCAGCGGGATGAGGGAGGAGCCGGGCTTGCCGTTCACCTTAACGGCGAGAATCTCCGTGCCGTAACCCTGCAGGTGGATATCCACGACCATGTTGCGGATGCGCAACCCCGTCAGCCAGTGGTCGCCCGCATACTCCTTGGGCACGCAGGGGGAAATGAAGAGATTTTTCTGTTGGAATTGCAGGCCGAAAAGGCCGCGGTACACCGCGCCGAGCATGCCGCAGTCGCTCCAGAGCTGGCGGTCGGAGTTGAGCAGCGTGTCCTCCGCGCGCCCGGTTTCCGCATGGAAATTCTCCTTGTGCGTGCCGAAGGCCAGCGCCGCGCGCAGCAGGGAGGAGAGGGAGAAGGAAACGCCCGCCGTGTCCTGCAATTCCGCATGGGCGAGCATCACGAAGGCCTCGACAAAGGGCCAGACAGCGCGGTTGTGGTACGCCTCTTTCACGCTGCCCTTGTACGGCGCAAAGACGGGGGTGCCCCAAGGAGAGCGCGGCAGCTTTTTCATGGCGCGTGCCGCATGGTCGCCCGCCACGCCGCAGAGCACGGCCAGCGCGGTGGCGAGGCTGTCCGTGCGCTCGTCCAAATGCCCGTCCGCGGTGAGCATCATGCCGTACCGCCCCGTGGCGGCGTTGTAAAAATGGTGTTGGATGGCGGCGGTGATGGCGGCGGATTCCGCCTGCATGGTTTCCGCCTCTGCCTTGCGCCCCAGCTGCTTGAGCAGCAGCGCGGCGATATGGCGGCCGATGGCGTGCAGCACATTGGTGCCGAAGGCATAGGACGCGCCGATGTCCGCCATGCTCGTGCCGTCGGGGTAGCTCTGGTTGCGCCAGTCGAGGAAGGAGGTTTCACCCGAACGCAGGGGGTGTTCATCCACAGGCGGCAGCACGCGGGCGTCCTCCTCCAAGGTCGCCAGTATCACATCCGCCGCCCATGCCGTCCACGTCGCATCGCCTGTCAGCTTGATGTAGCTCCAAGCCCCGAGAATCCACGAGACGCGGTCGGTGGAGACAGGCCAGCCGCCGCCCGTGCCTGTGTCTTGCAGAATCACACCATCGCGCACGCGGCTTTCGAGGCTGCGGCGCACAGCATCCGGCGCGGCGAGGGCACCGCCCAACGCGGCAGCATAGGCGATATCGCGCGTCCACACCGTGCTCCAGTTCGCGCCCGCCAGCAGCCCCGCCTCGCTCTCATTCTGAAAGAGCTCTTGCAGGGCAAGGGCGTAGGCCGCCGTGAGCACGGGGATGCTGCCGCGATAGGCAGCGCAGCCCGCAGGGGGCGGCGTCAGCTCCACACGGCGCACCTCGTTGCCGTTCTCCCGATATTCCAAGGCCTGCGCGGTGGCGCACACCTCCGTCCCGCCCTGCACCAAGCGGTGCGAGGTGAGACGATAGGCGGCATGTTCCGCCAAGGTCTTTTCGGGAGAGGAAGGCATGAAAGGTTATAGAGGAATGTACGATTTACGATTTACGATGTACGAAGTCAAATTTAGGCGCGGCAAAGCCGCGCAAGAAAAAGGGACAAAGGACGCAAAGCGCGTATGAAAGGCTAGCCGTTGATGAACGCTTTGCGTCCCTTTTACCTTTATTCTTGCGAGCGTAGCGAGCGGAACTCAAACTTCGTACATCGTACATCGTACTTCGTACATGTTACAGAATCGCCCCCGGCGTATATCCCACACCCGCGGGATACTTGTCGGTCAGCTCGCGCACCATGGCGACGAAGGCATCCACCTGCGCGCCCGCCATGCCCGTGTCACCGGCGTTGGCATCGTAAATCTCTTGGATTTCCTCGCGGGTGAGCTTCAGGCGGCCGTCGGCACCGAGGCGGTCGAGCAGGTCGTTCGTGGAGATGCAGCCGTTGCGCAGATCGTTGGAGACGGCCACGGCATGCTCCTTAATCACCTCGTGCGCTTCCTCGCGGCCCACGCCGCGCTTCACGGCGGCCATCATGATGGTGGTCGTCATCAGGAAGGGCAGGTAGCGGTTCAGCTCCGTGCGGACGACAGGTTCGTACACCTGCATCTGGTCGAGCACCGTGATGAAAGTCTCAAACAGACCGTCGGCGGCAAGGAAGGCATCGGGCAGCACACAGCGGCGCACCACGGAGCAGGACACATCGCCCTCGTTCCACTGGTCGCCGATGATGCCGCCGATCATGGAAAGATGCCCCTTGAGGATGGCGTGGAAGCCGTTCACGCGCTCACAGGAACGCGGGTTCATCTTGTGGGGCATGGCGCTGGAGCCCGTCTGGCCCTTCGCAAAACCTTCGGTCACCAGCTCGTGCCCCACCATGAGGCGCCATGTCTTGCAGAAGGAAGAGGGGCCGGAAGAAAGGCCGACAAGCCCGGAGATGATTTCAAAATCCAGCGAGCGGGGGTAGACTTGCCCCACGTTGCTCCACTTGGCGGGGATGCCGAGGTGGGCGCAGATGCGGTCCTCCAGCTGATGCACGGTGTCCGCATTTTTGGCGAAGAGGGAGAGCTGGTCGAGCTGCGTGCCGACGGCGCCCTTGAGCCCGCGCACGCGGTAGCGCTCCGCCATGCTGAGCCAGGCGTGCGTCCAATGCACGATTTCCTCACCGAACATCGCGACGCGCTTGCCCATCGTCGTGGCCTGCGCGGCGACATTGTGCGTGCGGGCGGCGAATACGAGGTCGCGCCACGTGGTCGCGTGCTTCGCCATGCGGTCGAGCACGGCGACGGCCTTGTCGCGGATGATATCCATGGAGCGGCTGATTTGCAGCTGCTCGACGTTCTCCGTGAGGTCGCGGCTGGTCATGCCCTTGTGGATATGCTGGTGCCCCGCAAGGTCGCAGAACTCCTCGATACGGGCCTTCACGTCGTGGCGGGTGATGCGCTCGCGGGCGTTGATGGAGTCAATGTCGACCTGCCCCTTCACGGCTTCATAGGCATCGATGGCCTCCTGCGGGATGTCGAGCCCGAGGTCTTTCTGGGCCTTCATCACGGCAATCCAGAACTCACGTTCCAGCACGATACGGCCCTCGGCGGACCAGACGGACTTCATGGCATCGGAGGCATAGCGGCCTGCCAGTACATTGGGGATGGCGTTCATGGTTAAGAAAAAGTTAACGGACGTATTGTAGCACAAAGCGTGGCAGGATTCAATGCTATTCCCCGAAGCGGAGGGATTTGTGATAAGAAATATGTGATTTTTGATTTAGGATTTAGAGATAAAGTCTCGCTACGCTCGAAAGGAAAAGACCTCGTCTGACAGTTTGTCAGACGAGGTTGTTAACCCTGCGGCGTCAGCCGCACGAATTTTCTAAATCAAAAATCACAAATCAAAAATTTCTTATCACCTATCCACATATTCCTCGGCGCGGCGCACGATGGCGGCGGCGAGGGAGACACAGGCCTCCAAGTCGCGGTCATCGAGGATGCCGTTGTGGGAATGGATGTAGCGCGTGGGGACGCCGAGGACGATGGCGGGGGTGCCGTGCCACTGCGGGTAGGCGGCCGCGGCGTCCGTGCCGCCCGTGCGGCGCACGGTGGGCTGGCAGGGAATGCCTTCTTCCTCTGCCACGCGCAGCACCCAATCCGCCAGCGCGGGCGGGGTGATGTTGGTGGGGTCGAAGAGGCGCACCTGCACGCCCTTGCCGAGCACGCCTTGGCGGCAGATGCCGCTCTGGCCGAAGGTGTCGTCGGCGGGCGGACCTTCGAGAATCACGGCCAGGTCGGGCGGGCAGTCCAACGCGCGGGCGCCGCGGGTGCCGACTTCCTCCTGCACGGTGCCGATGCCTTCGGCGGTGATGGTGAGCTCGTCCTTCTCCGCCGCCAGCGTCTGCATGGTGCGAATCATGGCATACACGCCCGCGCGGTTGTCGAAGGCCTTGCCCATCCAGCGGTGGGGAATGGCGAGCCCCTGCATCTGCACATCGGGTGTCACGGCGCAGCCGAGGCGGATGCCGAGCGCCGCCACCTCCTCCGCAGAGGAGGCCCCGACATCAATGAAGAGCGCATCCGTAGGCATCACTTGGTGCCGCTGGGATTCCGGCAGCAGGTGCGGCGGGCGCGTGCCGATCTGGCCGGGAATGCGCACGCCCTCGCGGGTGTGCACGAGCACGCGCTGGCTCGGCAGCGTGTGGTTCCACCAGCCGCCCAGCGGCACGATGAGCAGAAAACCATCGGGCGTCACCCCCTGCACCATGAAGCCGATTTCATCCATGTGCGCCACCAGCGCGACGCGCTTCGCCCCGCTTTCGGGCCCAAGGGTGCAGATGATGTTGCCCGCCGTCGTTTCCGCAACGCGCGTCAGGCTGCCGAGTTCTTTTTTCACCAAACCGCGCACTTCCTCCTCGAAGCCGGAGGGAGCCGCTGCGTTGCTGCAACGTGCCAATAAATCTTTGTCGAACATGAGAGAAAAGGAGCAAATGACAGCACGATTATAGAAGAACGTCTCACGCGGTCAAGCATGAAAAAAAAGCGAGAGGTCTGATAGAGAGGAGACATACTTCCTTCTTGCATTAACATTTTTATCGGGGTACAATAAGAGCCGTTATGGAGGAAACTCTCAGAGAGCCGGCACGCCGCGCGTATCGCGCCATGCTGATGGCGCGCGCCTTCGACACGAAAACCTCTGCCCTGTACAAGGCGGGCAAGATTTTCGGCGGTGTGTTCTGCGGCCGCGGGCATGAGGCTATCGCGGCCTGCGAAGCTGTGTTTCTCCGCAAGGGGCAGGACGTGTACAACCCCTTCATCCGCGAGCAGGCGGGGCGTTGCGCCTGGGGCGACAGCGTGCTGGAGAGTGCGCGTTCCTACTTCGGCAGCAGGGAAGGGCTCATGCGCGGGCGCGACGGCAATGTGCACTGGGGCAACCCGCGCGAGGGTGTGCCCGCCCCCATCTCCCACCTCGGGGCCATGGCCTCCGTGGTGGCGGGCATGATGCTCGCCAAGCGTCTGCAAGGGGAGACGGGCTGTGTGGGCGTGGTCTGCGCGGGGGACGGCACCACCTCCGTCGGTGCGCTGCACGAGGCCGCGAACTTCATCGCCGTGCAGCAGCTGCCCGTGGTCGTCGTCATCACGAACAATCACTTTGCGTACTCCACCCCGAATGCCCAGGAATTCGTGGCCGAGCTCACGGAGCGCGGCCGCGGCTACGGCTACGCGGTGCATCACTGCGACGGCACGGATTTCCTCGCCACCCTGCAAACCATGCACGATGCCGTGGCAGCCGCCCGCGCGGGCAAGCCGCAGTGGGTGGTGGCGGATACCCTGCGCCTTTGCGGCCACGGCGAGCACGATGACGCGAGCTATGTGCCCGCCGAGCTGCGCACCGCCTACGCCGACCGCGACCCGCTGGATGTCGCCCGCCGCCAGCTCATCGAGCAGGGCTGGCTGACGGAGGAAGAGTACCTCATTTGGGAGGCGGAGTGCCGCGACGAGGTGCAGCGCTGTGTCGCCCAAGCCCAGAAAGAAGCAAGCCCGAACCCCGCGGAGGAGGACTGGACGGCGGTATCGTGGCGACCATAATCAAGTCCGAAATCCGAATTTCCCCTGCCATGGCTGTAACCTACATCGATGCGATTCATCAGGCTCTCGCCGAGCTGCTGGAGGAAGACGAGCGCGTCTTTCTCATGGGCGAGGACATCGGCGGCAGCTTCGGCGGCGCGTTCAAGGCCACCAAGGGCTTGGCGGAAAAGTTCCCCGGGCGCGTCATCAACACGCCCATCAGCGAGGACGCCATCGTAGGCGCGGGCATGGGTGCGGCACTCGCGGGCATGAAGCCGATTCTGGAGATGCAGTTTGCGGATTTCGGCACCCTCGGGCAGAACCAGATGGGCAACAACTGCGGCGCACATTTCTACCGCACGGGCGTGCCTGTGAATGTCACCCTGCGCATGCCCTGCGGCGGCACCCCCGGCGGCGGTCCCTTCCACAGCCAGAGTCTCGAAGCGGTGTTCGCGCACTATCCCGGTCTGCACGTCTTTACCCCCGCCACGGTGGCGGATGCCTACTTCATGCTGAAGGAAGCCGTGCGCATCCCCGACCCCGTGGTGTTCATGGAGCACAAGTTCCTCTACCGCTGGCTGAAGGCCGATACGTGGGCGGACCCCGACCCCCTGCCCATCGGCAAGGCGCGTATCGCCCGCGTGGGCAGACACGCCACGGTTGTCGCTTTCTCCGCCATGGTGCCGGAGGTGTTGCAGGCTGCCGAGCTGCTGACCCCGCAGGGCTACGACATCGAGGTGATAGACCTGCGCTCCGTCAAGCCGCTGGACTACGACACCATCCTCGCCAGCCTGTCCCGCACGGCGCGTTTGCTCGTCGTGAGCGAGGACTTTCCGTATGGCGGCGTAGCGGCGGAAGTGGTGGCGACAGTGGCGTCCATGGGGCTGCATCTGCTGGATGCGCCGCCCCTGCGCCTCACCTCGCACGATTCCCCCATCCCCTACCACCCCGACCTCTGGCGCGAGCACCGACCGAGTGCCGCCTCCATCGCCGCCGCCGCTAAGTATCTCATTTCCTACTAACCCTGCCATAGACCATGCCTTTAGTGCCGATTCTCATGCCCCAGCTGGGGGAATCCATTGCGGAAGCCACTGTCATGCACCTGCTGGTGCAGCCGGGCGACATCGTGCAGGCCGACCAAGAGATTTTCGAGGTGGAGACGAACAAGGCTGTCATGGGTGTGACGACCTCCTGCGGCGGCAAGGTGCTTTCCTTCACCGTGGGCGAGGGCGAGACAGTGGCCGTGGGCACCGTGATGGGGCTCATCGTTGCCACGCAGGAGGAGGTGGACCGCTCCGGTGCCACGGTGGTGGATGAGAAGGCCGCCGCCGCCCCCGCCGCTCCGAAGCCGGAAAGCGGCACATCCGCCGATGACGGCGCACATTTCCGCACTCAGGGCGAGTTCCGCGAGGGGGCAAGCAACCTTTCTTCCGTTCCCGCCCCGGCAGGCAGCGGCCGCGATTTGCCTGTGCCCAAGGGCATTCGCGGCGCTCATTACCTCTCCCCCCGCATCCGCGCCCGCATGGATGAGCTCGGTATGACGGAGGCGGACCTCGCCTTCATTGTCGGCACGGGCGAGGGCGGGCGCATCACCATCGATGATTTCGAAAAGTTTTTGGCCTACACCGACCTGTGGCCGAGCCGCCCCGCTTCCCCCATGCGCAAGAGCGTGGCGGGCAGCATGCAGCGCACGTGGCGCCGCCCGATTGCGGGTGCGGGTCGCCCCATTCTGATGGAGCCCATCATCCTGCACCGCAAGAACCACGAACGCCGCCCCGGCGTGACGCTCTACTTCCTGCGTGCGCTGGCTCTCGCGCTGGCGGAGGCCCCCGAGTGTGCGGGCTACATGGTGGGCGGGCGCATCCTGACCCCGCGCCGCATCGACCTCGGTGTGGCGGTGCAGGTACAAGACGGCGTGCTGGTGCCCGTCATGCGCAATGTGGACCGCTTCACGCTCGATGAGCTCATCGATGAGTACAACAAGGTGGTCCAACAGGCGCGCAGCCGCCGCTTGGATGACGCCTACAAGGGCGGCGGCATTGCCACGGTGACAAACTTCGGCGGCTTCGGCCTCACCTACGGCACGCCCATGCCCCTGCCGAGCGAGAGTCTGATTCTCGGCGTGGGGGCCGTGCAAAAGGTGCCTGTGTGGAGCGACGAGGTGCAGTGCTTCCTCCCTGTCTCTCAGGCGCAGATGGTGGCGTCCTTCGACCACCGCGTGGTGGACGGCGGCGACATCGGCCGTCTCATGCAGCGCATTGCGTGGTTCTTGGAACACCCTGAAGTTCTGTGATACCCCCCCTTTCTTCCATGGTCGACATCTCTCACATCAAAACGCTCGCCGTCATCGCCTGTGCCGGGGCGTACCCCCGCCTCGTCATCGAGGGGGCGAAGTGCGCGGGCGTGCGCGTGGTGGGCATCGGTGCCAAGGGGGCGGTGAACCGCGCGGAGATTGAGCCGCTCTGCGACGTGTACCGCGAGTACCGCGCGGGCGAGATGGCCGTGCCTCTGCGCTGGCTGCAGGAGGAGGGCGTGCACCACATCATGATGGCGGGGCAGGTGAAGCCCTCCGTCATCTACACCCTGCGCCCCGACAAGGATGCCCGCCGTCTGCTCCGCGAGCTCGACCGCCGCAACGCCCACAGCCTCTTCACCGCCCTCTGCAACTATCTCCAGGAGGCGCAGATTGAGGTGTTGCCCGGCACCACCTTCATGGAAGCCAACATGCCCAAGGAGGGGTACCATGTGGGGCCCGCGCTGACGGAGGAGGAGCTGGCTGATGCCCGCTTCGGGCTCTCCGTTGCCCGCACGATTGCGCAGCTGGATATCGGCCAGAGCGTGGTGGTGGACAAGGGGCGCGTGCTCGCCGTGGAGAGTTTCAAGGGCACGAACGAGTGCATCGAGGCGGGCGGCCACCGCGGGCACGGCGTGACGCTCTGCAAGGTGACGAAGGCGGGCCACGACATGCGCTTCGATATCCCCTGTCTCGGGCTCGGCACGCTGAAACATTGCCTCCGCGCGGGCGTGAAGCGCGTGGTCTTCGAGGCGGGCAAGACGATTCTCTTCGACCGCGAGGAGGTGGAAGCCCTTTGCGCGGAGCACGGCATTTCGCTGGTGGCTCTGCCCGCCCCCCTCACGGGGCAGGAGCCCGAGCTCACCGAACATTTTTCTGATGATGCCGCGCACGCCGCCGCCCTTGCCCGTGCCTTGGAGGCGCAGCACATCGGCACCTGTGCCGTGGTCTGCGACGGCGTGGCTCTCGCCGTGGATGATGCGGACGGGGTGGAGAAATGCATCCGCCGCGCCGCCGCCTACATGGCGCGTCTGCGCCTCGCCCGCTTCATCGGTTGGATAGCCGCCCTGCTCACGGGCCGCGCCGACCCGCCGCCCGCGCCCATGACGCTGGCCTGCACGCGACCGCTGACACCCGCCGAAGCGTGCGCCGCCAAGCGTGCCCGCATCCGCGTTGTTGCCTGACTTCGGGCTTGTTTTTTTCCCGCCGCTGTGCTACACAGGGGCATGCAACGCCACGATAACCGCCCGACGGACGAGATGCGTCCGCTCCGCTTTGTGCTTGACCCCGCCCCGAATGCCACCGCCTCCGTGCTCTCCTGTTTCGGTAACACGCGCGTCATCTGCGCCGTCACCATCGAGGAAGATGTGCCCCGCTGGATGAAGGCCCAGCATGTGGAAGGCGGTTGGCTGACGGCGGAATACGCCATGCTCCCCTATTCCACCCTCGACCGCAAGAAGCGCGACAGCAGCGCGGGCAAGGTGGACGGCCGCTCCGTGGAGATTCAGCGTCTCATCGGCCGCTCCCTGCGCGCCGTCATGGATTTGGAAGCCCTCGGCGCCCGCACCGTGTGGGTGGACTGCGACGTGCTGCAGGCCGACGGCGGCACGCGCACGGCCAGCATCACGGGTGCTGCGGTGGCCCTTCAGATTGCGCTCAAGCGTCTCATGGCCAAGGGCCTGCTCGAAAAATCCCCCATGAAGCAGCTTGTCTCCGCCATCTCCGTGGGCAAGCTGGAAGGCACCCCCCTGCTGGACCTCTGCTATGTGGAGGACCGCGATGCCGAGGTGGACATGAACGTCGTCATGACCGAGCACGGCGAATATGTGGAAGTGCAGGGCAGCGGCGAGGAAGCCGTCTTCACTGCCGAGGAAATGGCGCAGATGCTCGCGCTGGCCGCCAAGGGTGCCGCGCACATCACCGCCGCCCAGAAGGAAGCCATCGCCGCCGCGGATGCCCCCAAGGCGGAGGACATGAGCGCCCTCTGTGACTTCTTCAATCAGCGCTGAACCATCATGGTTCAGGAGAAATCGACCGCGTCCGACGACAAGTCAGGCGCGGTTGATTGTTACAAATGCGTGACACCGATGCGGTCCAGCGCATTCACCTCGCGCAGCAGGGTGTCGGCATCGGTGGTGCCGCGCAGGAGCTCGCGATAGAGGGTGATGAGGCGGGTCGTTTGCTCGGCGTTTTCCTCCAGCAGTTCGAGGCGGAAGCGGTTGAGCCCGCAGCAGCGCATGCTGTCCGCATAGCGTGCGGCACTCTGCGCCTTGCCGTTGAAGAGGGTGTTGCGGCAGCCTTCATCGCTGCGCAGGTAGTGCATGGCGTGGGTGCGGTCCATCACGCGCACGCGGTGGTGCTCGCAGGGCTGCCCGCAATCCTTGAAGCTGTGCCCCTGCGACAGGAAGGTGCAGAACACGCAGTGCTCCGTGTGGAACATGGGCATGTGCTGGTGCAGCGTGAGCTCCAGCAGGGGGCCGCAGCCGCTGCGCAGGAGGTCGGCGAGCTGCTGTGCGTTGAGGTCGTAGGACACGGTGCTCGCTGATAGCCCGTACTCCGCCCAGAGCGCGACGCTCTCGGGGTTCGCCGTGTTGAGCGAGAAATCGCCCACCATGGGAATTCCCTTCTCCTTGAAGAAGAGCGCGGCCCCGAGGTTGCGGACGAGCACGCCGTCCGGCTTCGCGGCGAGGATGAACTTGAAATAGCCGCCCTCATGCGGCTTCATGATGCGCAGGGTGGCAATCCAAATCTTCAGCTCGGGGAACTGGGCGCGGAGCATCGAAACCACTTCTTCATAGCGTTTGATGTCCTTGAAATCGAGGTAAAGGCGTTTCACGCCCGCCTTGGCGGCGGCGAAGGCCTGCGCCTCCTCGCGGCAGAGAACGGAGAGCTTGAAACCTTTGGCCGGAACAGGTGCGCCGTTCCAACCCGCCCACGCGAGCGGGGCGCGTTCAGCCCCTCCCGCCGCGGGGGCACCGAGGCGTTCCACCAGCTCGCGGCGCATGCGGTTGAGCACGGAGACGGGAAGAATGAGCCCTTCCTCCAGCTCGAAGGTGCAGCGGCCCAGCGTGTAGCCCGTGCCGCCGAGGCGGGCGAACTGCGCGGTGATGCTCTCCTCCGTCAGCGGGCGTTTGTCGGCGGGCTCCAGCGGGATATCGCTGCCCACGGTGATGCCGCGGCAGGTGGCGGAGAGCTGGCTGCCTGCACGCCCGATGATGTGGATATCCAGCGCGTCGGTGGCACCCGCGGCGTATTCCTTCTCCGACTTGCGGGCAAAGTCCGCCCACGCGGCACGCAGCTCCTTGTCCAAGGCGGGGTCGTTGGTCTTCCAGAGCAGGTTGCCGGGGCGCACGAAACGCCAGTCGATGCGGCTCGCCTTGCCGTGGAAGAAGAGGCGCGTGCCGTCAATCTTCCAGATGCGCCCGCCCTGTTCGCGGTTGCGGTCCTGCCCTGCATCAATCACAAAGCCGTCGCCCGCGGCCAGCGGGATGGCGGGCAGCTCCTCCAGCTCCGCCCAGCCTTCACCGCAGCGTACGATGCGCCCCGCAAGTGCACCGCGTTTTTTGCCGAAGCGGCCGTGCGTGAGCAGCGGGTGGTCCGTGCCGTCCAGCCAGCCTGTGGAAAAGCCGCGCGAGAAGGACATCTGCATGGCATACAAATCCTTGGCGCGCAGGCGGGGCGGGATGCCCTGTTCCCTCATGGCGGCATCCAGTGCGCGGCGGTAGGCGCGGGTGGTGGCGGCCACGTATTCGGGCGTTTTCAGGCGGCCTTCAATCTTGAAGCTGCGGACGCCCGCCGCCAGCATGGCGGGCACGCGGTCCAGCGCACAGAGGTCCTGCGGGGAGAAGATGTAGCGGCGTTCGCCCAGCTCGCGCATGCGGCCGTCCACCTCCAGGCGGTAGGGCATGCGGCAGGCCTGTGCGCATTCGCCGCGGTTCGCGCTGCGCTGCCCCAGGCTCTCGCTGGTGAGGCACTGCCCGCTGTAGGCCACGCAGAGTGCGCCGTGGCAAAAGCATTCGATGGGCTTTTGCGTCGCCTTGGCGCAGGCCTCAATCTCGCGCAGAGAGAGCTCGCGCGCCAGCACAATCTGCTGCGGGTCGAAGAGCTCGTCGACAAGTTTCACCGCCTCCGGGCTGCTGAGCGTCATCTGGGTGGAGAGGTGGAGCTCCAGCTTCCACCGCCCGCTGCGGCGGTATCGGGAAATCAGGCGGCAAAGGCCCATATCCTGCACGATGACGCCGTCCACCCCCGCGGCATCCAGCGCATCGAGGTAGCGCAGGGCCTCCCCCATCTCATCGGGGAAGATGAGGACATTCATCGTCACATAGCCTCGCACGCCGTGGGCATGGAGGAAGGGCATGAGCTTCGGCAAATCCGCGAGCGTGAAATTGTCCGCGCGCATGCGGGCGTTAAAGCGGTCGAGCCCGAAGTACACGGCATCCGCCCCGTTGGCAACGGCGGCCATCACGCAATCGAGGGAACCCGCAGGGGCCAGAAGTTCAGGGGCGGCTTGCATCGCCCCCCATCATACCAGCAGCAGGGCGAAAGAGCAACCCAATTCCATGAACACACGCCAAAGGGGGATTTGTCGAGGTCGCCGTACTCTCATTCTTCATCGTTCAGGAGGTCGCGGATGGTGTCCTGAACGGATTCGGGGAAGGAGGAGATAGCGGCCTGCGTTTGCTCTGGGAAACGCTTGTACCACAGGTTCAGCGGGGTGGTGAAAGAAACGATGTTCACCAGTTTCTCGTCCTCATTCAGATTCATCACACAGCTTTCCAGACAGGGGGATTCCCCCCACTGCTCTTCGAGCTGCTCCTGCAACTGCCACTGCGCGATGAGGGCGCACACTTCGGGCTCCACCTCCTCCGGCGCGGCGGCATTGACCTGCGCCTTCGCCTGTTCATCAATCATCGCATACTGCTCCTGCACCCACGCCGGCGGACCGTATTTCTCATCCAGAGACGCATTCAGCGAAAGGAGGAACCAGATGGCGCCGCCGATAAGAAACACCGCAGGCAGCGGGGCGAGCAGAAGCGTCAGCACGGGGTGGCGGCGGGGTGCCGGCAGGGGCGGCGGGATGGCGGCGCCGTCGAGCACTTCCGGCGGCAGGAGCATCCCGTTTCGGGAGTCCACCATCATCACGCGGCTGTGCGCCCCGCGCAGGTTGTGGGTGTAGAAGCTGAGGGGAATGATATGCCAACTGCCCGATGGTTTGCGGCGCAGCAGGGTGCTGCCGTCCTCGCTCAGGCTCCATGTATCATCTTTCATGAAACGGCGCAGATAGCGGGCTGTCTGCGCACCGGGGTGCAGAACGCGGGCGCTGTGGAAAATGAGAAGGTACACCACGAAGCCGAAGAGGAACGCCGTGGTGAACACCGTGGTGGGCGTGGCATAAGCGATGAGCAGAGCCAAAAAAGGCGTCACCGGCAGCAGCGCCCACAGCAGCATCACCGCCGGAACGTTCACCCACGCCACCCATGGGAACAGTTGCAGGATGAGAACGTCCGCGCCCTCTTTGATAGCGGCGGGAGAAAGCGAAAACGCCTCGCCGTAGCCCTCGGGCGGGGGAAGAGGTTCTCCGCTTGTCCCCGCCTTGGCCGCGCTGATGAATTGCCGGATGGCGGTGACCAGAGCCTGTCGCTCTTCCTCGCTCAACTCGGCGACGGGCAGCATCACAAGGGAGCCGTCCGCGCGATTCGAGAGACACAGCAGCTCCTGCGGCAGGAACTGCCGCGGAAACTCAAAGTCGCTCCATCGGCGGAAGCTTTTCACGCCTTGGCTTTCCCCGATCATCCCGCTCTCCTGCAAGCTCAGAAGCAGCTCCGACTCAGGGGGCAGGACAATGCCTCGCACATAAAATTTCGCTCCGCAGCACCATGCCACGACCCAATAGCAGAGCGTCAGACACGCCACGATGAGTGCGGCCGTCAGCCCCGCCGATCTGTAGACTATCGTGGTGACGATGCCCAACAAAAGGAGACGTATCACGATGCCCGGGATGCGCGTGCGCCAATAAAGGGTGGTCAGCTGCCTGCGGATTGTCTTTTCGTCCGCGTAGTGTAAGGTGTAGGTCATGGGGAGGAATCAAGAGGAAGTTTTCATGACGTTTACTTCCCCATAGAGTACACGAGAAGAAGGACAGTCGCAATGAAAATTTTGATTGTTGATGTGCAGCGGCAAAAAAGGATAGACGCGGCGAAGGGGCCGTGCGTTGCGGGCGCACTTCGCTCTTGCCCCGCCTGCGGCTTAGTGCTAGAATCAGGGCATGGATTTGTCGGCTTTCCGTGAGGAGTATCTGAAGGATACCTTGCACCGCAAGGATTTGGCGGCGACGCCCTTTGAGCAGTTTGATCGTTGGTTCAAACAGGCGCTCGAATCGGGCATTCCTGAGCCGAACGCCATGAGCATTGCCACCGCCACGCCGCAGGGTATGCCTTCGCTGCGCACGGTGCTGCTGAAATACTACGATGACCGCGGCTATGTGTTCTTCACCAACTACACCAGCCGCAAGGCCCGCGAGATTGAGACCAACCCCGAGATGTGCATGCTGCTGCCCTGGGTGACGCTGGAGCGCCAAATCATCGTCTACGGCAGGGCGGAAAAGATTTCCCGCGCCGAGACATTAAAGTATTTCCTTTCCCGCCCGCATGAGAGCCAGCTGGGCGCGTGGGTCTCGCACCAGAGCCAAGTCATCTCCACCCGCAAGCTGCTCATGATGAAGCTCCAAGAGTTGCGCCACAAGTTTGAGGAAGGCAAGGTGCCGCTGCCCGATTTCTGGGGCGGCTACCGCATCGTGCCGCACCACATGGAGTTCTGGCAGGGCGGCCCCGGCCGCGTGCACGACCGCTTTATGTACACGATGGAACCCGACGGCTCGTGGAGCATCGAGCGCCTGCAACCGTGAGATGAGAATTGGAGATAAGAAATATAGGATTTTTGATATGAGATTTGGAAAGAGAGTCTTCCGTCTCCGCTAAAGCTCCGCCGAGATAAACGCTGTACGCGAATTTTCTCAATCAAAAATCCCATATCACATATTTCTTATTACAAATATCTTTTCCTAACAATTCACCAAACCCCACATATCACATGATTCACACACTCCGCTATCAACCGATTCCCGCGAGCTTTTACCGGGGCACGCGTGACCGCCTCTGCGCTCAGCTTCCTGCGGGCAGCCTCGTCATCGTCCACGCGAACGATATTTACCCCACCAATGCGGACGGCACGCTGGCGCACCACCAGAACGCGAACCTCTTCTACCTCACGGGCATTGACCAGGAGGAGACCGTCCTCATCATGAAGGTGGGCGAGAATGGTCAGCACGCCGACACCCTGCTGCTGCGCGAGACGAACGAGCGCATCGTCATCTGGGAGGGCGCACGCCTCACGAAGGAGGTTGCCACGCAGATTTCCGGCATCGCCGATGTGCGCTGGACGGATGAATACAACGCCTTGCTGGCCGAACTCATCCCCGCCGCCAAGGAGCTGTGGGTGGAGACGGACAACCACCAGCGCCGCTACACCTACGTGCAGACCCGCAACGAGCGCATGAACGCTGCGCTGAAGGCCTCCTACCCCGATGTGAAGGTGAAGAGCATCTACCCCCTCATCTCCGACATGCGCCTCGTGAAGCAGCCGGAAGAGATGGTGCAGTTGCGCGAGGCGTGCCGCATCACGGGTGAGGGTTTTTGCGAGATTCTGCCCACCATCAAACCCGGCAAGGGTGAGTGGGAGATGGAGGCCGAGCTCTCCCGCGCCTATATCCGCCGCCGCGCCCGCAAGTTCTCCTTCCTGCCCATCATTGCGAGCGGCGCGGATACCTGCGTGCTGCACTACATCTCCAACCACAAGGAGTGCAGGGACGGCGACCTCATCCTCTTCGACATCGGTGCCGAATACGGCGGCTATGCGGGCGATATGACCCGCACGGTGCCTGCCAACGGCAAGTTTACGTCCCGCCAGAAGGCCGTGTACGAGGCCTGTCTCGCCGTCCACAAGTACGCCGCGAGCATCATGCGCCCCGGTCTCGGCAAGGCGGAATATGAGCGTCTCGTCCGCGTGGAGATGGCCAAGCAGCTGGTGGGCCTCGGTCTGCTTACGCAGGAGCAGGTGGACGCCGAACCCGCGAACCCGCTCTGCGTCCGCAAGTATTACATGCACGGCACCTCCCACTCCCTGGGTCTGGATGTGCACGACGTCGGCCCCGACGCCCCTGTCTTCGCCGTCGGTCAGGTTTGGACGATTGAGCCCGGCATTTACATTGCCGAGGAAGGCATCGGCGTCCGCATTGAGACCGACGTGCTCATCCACGAGGACCATGTGGAAGACCTCATCCCCAACGCCCCGCTCGAAGTGGCGGAGATTGAGGCGATGATGAACGCCTAAATAACCGAACAGGCGGCTGATGCCGCAGGGTAGATAAAAACCGGCCTGACGTGTATTCGTCAGGCCGGTTTTGTTGCGGAATCGAGGGTGCCTCAGCGCACCACTTTCAGGGCGGCGGCGCGGGCGGGAAGCCCATCCTTGTTCACGAGGTTGGGCGCCACGAAGACGGCCCATGCATAGCGCACCTGCGCGGGGGCTTTGACCCCGGGGGCGGTCAGGAACACCGTGTCGCCCTGAATCTCCGCCGCGGCGGGGACAAACTTGCCGTCCGTGCCCGCGAGCTCGAAGCAGGCGGGGGCTTGGCCGTCCGTGGTCGTCAGACCCTCGGCGTGGGAGAAGGTGACGCTCACGCCGCCTTTGGCGGCCTGTGCATTCTTCAGGCAGGGGCCTTCGCAGGCGACATCCTTGCCGTAGACATTCTTCGCCGCCGTGGCAGCGAGGCGGGAGCCCACCTCCTTCTTGACGGGGGGGTGCACGTCGCTGTTGGTGCTGCCGAGGTCGATGGTGTTCACGCTGTACACGGCGGGCAGGGCGGCGGCAATCTCATCCTGCATGGCGCGGAACTCCGGCCACGAGGCGCGCAGCTTGGTATTGTCGTTGATGCGGGGCAGCTGCACCATGATGAAGGGCATTTTTTCCTTGGCCCCGCAGGTGAGCTCGCCGCGCCACGAGGTGATGAGGTCGCGCAGCAGGGCGCCGTTCTGCTTCATGTCGGGGATTTCGGCATCGCTCTCGCCCTGGTACCAGATGACGCCCGCCACGGGGAAGTGCTTCCATGGCTTGATGCCCTGGTCGTAGAGATAGCCGGGGCCGTAGGGGTGGTTGCCGTCGGGCTTGGCGCCGAGGTTGCGCTTCGCGCGCCCGCGCACCCACTCGCTCACATACTTGCTCTCCAGCCAGGACTTGCCGAGCAGCTCGGGGTACTTTTTCTTCATGAGCTTCTCGGGGAACCAAGCGGCCATCTCCGAGCCGCCGAGCGAGGCGTGGATGACGCCCACGGGGGTGTCCCCGAGGGTCTTGGCGAGCTGCGCACCGAACCAGTAGCCCACGGCGGACATGCGGGCGGCGTCGCCGCTGCCGCTCACGCCCCAGCCTTGCGACTCATACATGCCGTCGTTGCTCAGGCGTTGGAACTCGGCCTCGCCGTAGGGGGCGTTGTTGGTGTGCACCATGGGCTGCGCGTGCCGGAAGCGGAAGTTCGGCGTGGCGATGCCCGCCACATCCGCGCCGCCCGTGGGGGTCTGGTTCATGCGGAAGAGCATGTTCGACTGGCCGGAGGCAATCCACACCTCGCCCACCACGACATCGGCGAGCTCCGTGGTGTCCTTGCCCTGCTTGGCGGAGAGCGTCTTGCCTTCCGCGCAGACAGCCTGCGCGGGCAGCACGGCCTGCCATTTCTTGCCCTTGATTTGCGCAGGCACGGTCACATCGCCGAAGCTCACGGAAATCGCCTTGCCGGGCGTATCCGTGGTGCCCGTGACGGGGATGGGCTGCCCCTGCTGGAGCACCATGTGCTCACCGAAGAGGGCATCGAACTGCACCGCCGCCAGAGCCGCGGGCGTCAGCATGGAGAGGAGAATGAGTTTTTTCATCGTGGGGAAGAATCAGTATTTGAGAAGTCGGTAATATTGGTAGTTCATGTAGGCCAGCCAGCCGCAAATCATCATGTTGAAGATGCTGCCCGAGAGCACGGCCAGAGCCACCAGCAGGGCGGAGAAGAAGAGCCCGATGCGGCAGGCCTTGAAATCGCTGCGCAGGATGTTGCCCAGCAGCTTGCCGCCGTCCAGCGGGAACACGGGGAAGAGGTTGAACACCGTCCACCAGAAGCCCAGCATCATGAAAGTCATGAGGAACTGCCCCATGAAGGGGGAGGTCGGGTGGGTCATCCAGCCTTCGGTGAGTGCCGCACTGATGGCATCGGGCATGGGCACCAACCCCGAGAGGGGGAAGAAAATCGAAAAGCCAACGCCCGCCAAGGGTTTTCCCACAAGGAGACCGTGCACCAGCCCCGCCGCCAGACACACGGCCAGCGAGCCGAGCGGCCCCGCCGCCACCATGGCGAAGTAGCCCTGACGCGTGGGCGGCAGCGTGGCGTGCTGTGTCACCCCGCCCAGCCCTGCAATGGTGATGGCGGCCGGGCCCGCGCCCACGCGGCGGCCCACCAGCGCGTGGCCGAACTCATGCGCCAGCAGCGTCACCATGCCCGCGGCCACGAAGAGCAGCACGCTGACCAGTGCTTCCTTGCTGTCGATGCCGAACCCGCCGCCGATGAGTGCGAGAATCACCCACGATATGGGCTGAATTTGCACGGGCACACCGAACAGCTCAAAAGATAGGGTCCCTTTGGGGGCTTCATTGTACATATCGCCTGTATCCTACCCCATTTTTTCGCCGATTTCCATAAAAAATGATTTTTTTATGAAAAAAAGCTTGCTTCCTGCGCTGTCTCGGTGTAATATCCGCCCGCACCCCGTCGACGGGGAACGCAATTCCGGCGTAGCTCAGCGGGAGAGCGGGTGACTGTTAATCACTAGGTCGTTGGTTCGATCCCAACCGCCGGAGGAAATCAAAAAGCTCGGTAAGGCAACTTACCGAGCTTTTTTGTGCCTTGGCGCAGGCGGATGATGGCGTCAGCGTTTTCCGAAGATGGCGGAGCCGACGCGGACGATGGTGGCCCCTTCTTCTACGGCCACGACGAAGTCATGGCTCATGCCCATAGAGAGTTCTGGCAGCGGCAGGGGGCCGCGAGTGCGCAGCTCCTCGGAAAGGGTGCGCAGGGCGGCGAAGGCGGGTCGGGCACCCTCCGGCGTTTCCGTGGGGGCGGGGATGCACATGAGGCCGCGGATGTCGAGGTTCGGCAGGGCGGTCAGCTCTGCCCACTGCTCGCGGAGTTCAGCGGGGGTAAAGCCGTGCTTCGTTTCTTCGCCGTCCACGTTCACCTCCAGCAGGATGCGGGCGGTGAGGCTCAACTCACCCGCAATGCGGGAGACAGCCTGTGCCAGTTTCAGGGAGTCCACCGCCTGAATCAGCGAGACGCCCGCTTCCAACGCTTTGCGCACTTTGTTGCGCTGCAGGGGGCCGATGAGGTGCCACACGCAGTCCGACGGCATCTGCGGCATCTTCTCCATGCACTCTTGCAGCTTGTTTTCGCCGAAGAGGCGCTGACCATCCGCATAGGCCTGCATGATGTCGGAGACAGGAAAGGTTTTGCTGACAGCGAGCAGGGTGACGCTGCCCGCGGCGCGTCCCGCGCGTTGTTCTGCCGCGGCGATGGCGGTGCGAATGTCGTCGAGCTGGTTCCGGATGTACATGATGCTTGCTCAAAAGAACGGGGCGGCGGTCTTTGACCCACCGCCCCGTCGGGTTGAATCGTTGTCAGCGTTGCGCTCAGGCCTGTTCTTCGGCGGGAGCGGCGGGTGTTTCCGCAGGAGCGGCGGGAGCTTCCGCAGGAGCGGCGGGTGTTTCCGCAGAAGCAGGTGTTTCTGCGGGGACTGTGTCCGCTTCGGGACGCTCAGCCTTCTCACTGGCGGCGCTCACCATCATCTCGCGACCCATGAAGGGCTGGCCGTGCAGCACCTCGGCGGCACGCTTGGCGTCATCCATGTTCACCATCTCCACAAAGGCATAGCCTTTGCTCTTGTAGGTGCGGGGATTGTAGATGATCTCCACGCTGCGGACATGGCCGAAACCCTTAAAGAGGTCCTCCAGCTCGGATTCCGTAGCCTCGTAGGAGAGATTGCCGACATAGAGGCGGGAGTTTTTGGTGGGGGGCACGCTGGTGGCGCGACGCTTGCCGCGGGCGGCGGGGTTGCCGGTCCGGTTAGCGCTTCCTTTGGCGATGCGCACGTTCTCGGGAGCCTTCGTGCGGGGTTTGCGTTCACCCTGTTTTCTGTCGGCCTTCTTATCCTTCTTCTTGCCGAAGCCGAAGAAGCTCAGCACTCGGCTGATGAAGGAAGGCTTTTTCTCCGGAGCGGACTCCGGGCGGGGCATGCGGTGGCGGCGGTTGTTGTTGCGGTTGTTGTGACGACGGCGACGGGCACCCTGTCCCTGTCGTCCCTGTGTGTAATGTTCAGCCATGGTCGGTGGAATGAGTTATATGGTGTTATCGTGTATCGCACTCGCGCGGGGCGGCCTTTCACAACGCCGCTCGTCCGCGTCTGTAGGAATGAGAGAGTTCGGACACCGCGCCCGCGCGCAGCGTCTGCGCGGCATACGGGTACACGTGTCCGCCACACACTATGCGTTCTCTTTGCAGAGGAGGCAAGCTCAAAGTATGACATAAAGGCGACCGCCCGCCGTCAAACAGCGGCGGGCGGCGAAAAAAAGCAGAAGGTCGGAGGCGCGGGCGCGTTTACAACTCGTAGTAGGTGTAGCCGTTGAGGCCGTCGCGGTAGGCTTCCAGCGCGGCGCGGCGCTGGCGCGGGGTGATGCGGCCTTCCTCAACGGCCTGCTCCGCCAGCGCACGGAACTTGGCGACAAGCTCCTTGGCATCGTACTTCACATAGGAGAGCACATCCGCCACGCAGTCGCCTTCTTCCTCATCCGTGAAGACGGGGCGGCCGTTTTCGAGGTGCACGCTGACGACGTTTGTGTCGCCCAGCAGGTTGTGGATGTCACCGAGGGTCTCTTGGTACGCGCCCACGAGGAACACGGCGATGTAGTAGTTCTCATCGGGGTCCACCTCATGCAGCGGCAGGGATTTGGCCACGTCCTCGCGGTCGATGAAGTGGTCAATCTTGCCGTCGCAGTCGCAGGTGATGTCCACCAGCACTGTCTTCTGCGTGGGGCGCTCGGAGAGGCGCTGGATGGGCATCACGGGGAAGAGCTGGTCGATGGCCCAGCTGTCCGGCAGGCTTTGGAAGAGCGAGAAGTTGGAGTAGTAGAAGTCCACCATGTTGTCGGAGACCTCTTTTAAATCCTCGGGGATTTCGCTCATCTCCGCAATGCGGTGGGCAATCATGCCCATGATGTGCCAGTAGATGGCCTCGCCGATGCCGCGCTCGCGCAGGCTCACGTTGCCGTAGAAGAACTGCATGCGCAGCTGGTCGCGGTAGTAGTTGGCATCGTTGTAGCACTCCTGAATATTCTTGCGGGTGAGGATGCGGCGGGTTTCATCCAGCGCCTTGAGCACCTCGCCGGGGTTGTCGGGCAGGGCCGGGGCGGCGGCATCCGCACCGGGGGCGGTGGTCACATCCAGCACGTTGAACACCAGCACGCCGTGGTAGGCGGACACCGCGCGCCCGCTCTCCGTCACCAGCGTGGGGTGCGGAACCTCGGCCTTCGTGCACATCTCGCCCACGATTTCCACGATATCACGGGCGTACTCCTGCACCGTGTAGTTGCAGGAGGAATGGAAATTGGTCTGCGAGCCGTCGTAATCCACCGCCAGGCCGCCGCCCATGTCGAGCGTGCCCATGGGCGCACCCTCGCGCACGAGGTCGATGTACATGCGGCAGGCCTCCGTGAGCCCCTCGCGCACCACGGAGATGTTGGGGATTTGCGAGCCTTGGTGGTAGTGCAGCACCTTCAGGCAGTGCAGTTTGCCCGCGTCCTTCAGGCGGTCGATAACCTCGATGACCTGCGCCGTGTTCAGGCCGAAGACGGACTTGTCGCCCGCGGATTCGCTCCAGTGGCCGGAGCCCTTGGCGGACAGGCGCACGCGCACGCCGAGGTTGGGCTCGATGCCGAGCTTCTCCGCACGGGCGAGGATGGCGGGCAGCTCGTTGGGCATCTCCAGAATGAGGTGGATGTTGAGCCCCATGCACTGCCCCATGAGCGCGAGGTCGATGAACTCATCGTCCTTGTAGCCGTTGCACATCAGGAAGGCTTCGGTGTCCTTCATCTGCGCCATGGCGGCGATAAGCTCGGGCTTGGAGCCCGCCTCCAACCCGTAGTGATACGGCAGGCCGCAGGAGACGATTTCCTCCACAATCTGCCGTTGCTGGTTCACCTTGATGGGGTACACACCGCGGTAGTGGCCTTGGTATTTCGCCTCTTTGATGGCTTTGATAAAGCTGTCGTTGAGCTCGCAGACGCGGGCGCGGAGCAAGTCGCGGAAACGCAGCAGCACGGGTGCATCCGTGCCGCGCTCGGCCAGCCCCTTCATGATATCATGCAGACTGACGGATTTCTTGCTGCCGTCGGAGTCCTCCAGTCGCACGGCGACCTCGCCGTTGCGGGTGACGTTGAAATATCCGTTGCTCCAATCATTGATGCCGTACAGGTCGGCGGAATCCGAAGGCGTCCAGTTGCGAACCTTGCGTTTGACGGGGGTGTGGCGTGCGGGCATGGCAGGATGTTTTTCCTAGGAATGTGGCGTGCGAATGTCTGCGGTCGCGCGGGTGTCGCCGCGCAGTGAACGCGCGCGTTATATATCAGCACGGGGAAATTGTCAATGCCGAAGTTTTTTCTTTTTTAGCGGCATTCTTTCGGAATTCTTAATGATTTATCGGGCTCCTCCTCCTTGAAAATACCGCCTTTTCGGGGGCTTTATGTAAAAAAATAGCCCTCTTTGTGAAATTTGGGTTGCCAAGAAGGCAAAAATCGTGTAGACTGGCGCACCCACCACGAGCCGGGAGGCTCGGATTATCAATTTTACAACACAGAAGGAGATATCAGAATGAACATTCTCGACACTATCGGAAAAGAGCAGATGAAGGACGACGTGACGCCCTTCAACGTCGGCGACACCGTCAAGGTCCACTGCCGCGTGATTGAAGGTGGCAAGGAACGCGTGCAGATTTATCAGGGCATCGTCATCGGCAAGCGTGGCGCCGGCATCAACGAGGCCTTCACCGTCCGCAAGATTTCCTACGGCGAAGGTGTGGAACGCTCCTTCCCCATCCATTCCCCCAAGATTGCCAAGATCGAGGTCGTGAACCGCGGTAAGGTGCGTCGCGCCAAGCTCAACTACCTCCGCAGCCGCGTGGGTAAGGAAGCCGTCACCGTGAAGTCCGCCCGCTAAGGCGATTCCGCGTTGATGGCCTGCCATCATACGGATTATATTGTATAGCATTTCTCTCCGCTCTCTTGCTCGCGCAAGAGAGCGGAGTTTTTGTGCCGGGATGGCAAGTGGCGCAACAAATGAGCAGTTTGTCGAACTGAATGTACGAAGTACGATGTACGATGTACGAA
>CALBJX010000053.1 GCA_937893015.1 uncultured Verrucomicrobiales bacterium
CGGCGCAGCCGCGCCTAAATTTGACTTCGTACATCGTACATCGTACTTCGTACATCCCTACAAATCCCCCTTTGTCCTCTCAGATGCCTAACATGCCTCTCATGAGGAATGACAGCGTGCGGAGCGAGTGCGGCGGGCGCAGAATCTCGCCCTGAGGGCAGGCGGCGGTGAGTTTTTCATTCGGGTTGATGAGCACGGCGCGGTCGCAGAGGGAGAGCATGGGCAGGTCCGCCGTGCTGTCCGTGTAGCCGACTGCGGCGTGTGTGATGCCGAGGGCGGCGAGTCGCGTCACTTTGTTCCGCCCCTTGTTGTTGCCGGGCGGGGTGATGCGGGGGAAGAGGGGGACGCGTTCCCCGATTTCCACGGGGGTGGCGATGGTGTGCGTGAAGCCGAGCGCGGCCCCCATTTCCTTCGCCCACCACTCGGGGGAGGCGGAGCAGAGGATGGTGGTGTCGCCCGCGGTTTGGTGCGTGCGCAGGCGCACCAGTACTTCGGGATAGAGGGCGGGGATGAGCTCTTCCTGCACGAAGGCGCGGCATTCGGCCTCCAGCACCTCGCGGCGCAGTCCCCATGCGTAGGTGAGGAAGGCCCGCTTCAAAAACTTGCCGCCGCCGCAGAGCGGGGAGAGCAGGGCGGCAGGCAACAGCGCCATGATATGCAACCGCCGCCACCCATGCCGCCGCAGAATCCAACGGCAGAAGCGCAGCTGGGAATCGCCCGCAAAGAGCGTGCCGTCCATGTCAAAAAGTGCGGTGGCCATGGAAAGACAAGTTCGTAGGAATGTACGAGGTACGATGTACGATGTACGAAGTTTGAATTCCGCTCGCTACGCTCGCAGGGAGAAAGGAACGCAGGGCGTCCATCAACGGCTTGCTTGTCATATGCACTTTGAGTCTTTGCCCCTTTTTTCTGCGCAGCGCAGCTGCGCCAAACTTTCAAATCGTACATCGTACATTGTACATCAGGATGCGTTCAGCATCCCCCGCGCCATGAGGTTGCCTGCGTCCGCTGCGTGGCGGAGGGCGGTGAGGGCTTTGTCCGTGTCCTTGTCGATGACGCGACCTTCGAGGAAGCACATGGCAAGGACGAAGAGGGCGACGTGGTCGCCGTTCATGGCGGCTCCCTCCAAATCCGCGATGTTTTGGCGGGATTTGACTTGGGCAAAATAGATGCGGGCCAGCTGGTTCTGCGCCTCGGGATGGCCGCCGAACGCCGCGCGGCGCAGATGCTCCGCGCCCGCCGCGGCATCCCCTGCCTTGAAGGCGGAGGCACCGAGGATGAACTCTTCGTCAAGGTTGACGGAATCAGACATGGGAGGAAAAGAGGTGATGGGGGATGAACGTTGTAGGGGAATCACAAATTGAAAAAATCGTGCGGCTGCGCCGCAGGGAAAAACAAAACGCAAAGCGTATGCTGCCGTTTAATGATAAGGCTGTTGTATGCGCTTTGCGTTTGGAAATTCTCCGTGCCGAAGGTGCGCTAACTTCCCAATTTGTAATTTGTAAATTGTAATTTGTAAATCCTTTTAGCTCTCCGGCGCGGGCGTGGCGACATCGTCCGCAGCGGGTTCGCTCGCCTTCTTGGGCATATCCATGGGTTCGCGGGAGAAGGTGGTCTCCAGCGGTTGCACGTGCAGGGTGTGGACGGTGCCCTTGAAGCTCTCGCCCACCGTGGTGAGGGGCAGGGTGAAGGAGGCGACCAAATCCTTGTCGTTGTTGTGGCAGTTCGGCAGGGTGAGGTGGCCGATGGTCTCGCCGTCAATCTTGAGGGCGGTCATGCCCTGCGTGCCGGTGAGCTCCAGCGTGCACTTTTTGCCCACGGGCAGCTTGGTGTTGAAGGAGAAGACGACGGAATCCGCGCGGCGGAAGCCGATGCTGCCGTCCTTCATGGCGGCGTAGAGCGTGCCTTCCGGGCTGCTGAGCAGCACCTGTTCTTCGCCCTCGGCGGGCGCTTCGGGCAGCGTCACTTCCATGGTGAGGTGGTAGTTCGGGCCGAGTGCGGGCTTGTTGAGCGCGTAGGGCAGGGCCTCGGGAGCCACGGCAATCTCCTCGGCACCCTTGCGGTGGCCGATGTCGGTGAGCGGGGCATCACCGATGGCGGCGACAAGCTTGCGGTGTTCCTCAAAGCTCATGGGGACTTCCGCCTTGCCCCACATCTTCTGGCAGAGCACATCCATGGTGCCGGCGATGCTCGGCCATGTATCCTCCGCGCCGTAGCCGCAGTAGATGCGGTCGATGGAGTCGTTCCACACGGCGAAGGTGGCACCGAGCAGCTGCGGGTGGCCGGCGGGCAGCGTGTACTTCTCCATCACGTTGGGTACCCACTTCTCCCACGTTTCCTTGTTGTAGAAATCCGTGCGGTAGTACTTGGAGAAGGGCACGATGTAGAGTGCGCCGTCATTGGTGTTGATGACATCGAAGCCGGCGGCGACGGCCTCCAGCGGGTTCTGCCACGGCGTGCTCCAGAGGTTCATCTGCACGCCCTCGGCCTGCACGGGCGTGTTGCCCTTCTTGATGGTGAGGCTGCCCCAGATGCGCGGCGTGTAGCCGCGGGAGAGGACGTGCTTGAGCAGGCCGTCCGCAAAGGCGCGGTAGTGCTCCGCCTCGCCGAAGAACTCATCCGCGCCCACATGCACGGCGCAGCCCTCGAACACGGCGCGCCCGCCCTCCTTGGCGGGCAGCAGGTATTCATCAAAGACCTGACCCGCGAACTTCAGCGTCTCAGGGTTGGAGGCATCCAGCATCTCGCAGCGGCGTTTCTGCTTGTAGCTCATCTCGCCTTGGTAGATGAGGTCGGGGCGCACGCGGGTGAAGGAGAGGGCGTGGCCGGGCGTGTCGAACTCGGGCACGATGTTCACGCCGTGCGCCTTGGCGAAGTCGATGAGTGCGCGGAAGTCCGCCTTGGTATAGGAAAGATCCTGCGCGGTGAGCGGCGTGCCGTCCGCCCCCTTGATGTCGGATTCCAGACGGAAGGCGGAGTAGCTCTCCTTGAAGGGGTCCTGCCCGGCGTCCACATATTGCTCGTGGAAGATGAAATTGTCGTTGAGGTGGATTTGCAGGTCGTTCATCTTGTACCACGCCATGGTGCGGATGACCTGACGGATGAACTCCGTGGTGATGGGCAGGCGGCCGCAGTCCAGCATGAAGCCGCGGAGGCGGAAGCGCGGCTCATCCTGCGCGGTGCCGCGCGGCAGCTCGGGGCTCTGCTTGAGGAGCTGGAGCAGCGTGCGTGTGGCCCAGAAAAGGCCCGTGTCCGAGGAGGCGGTGATGTCCACGCCGTTGGCGGAGCCGATGTCGAGGATGTAGCCTTCGGGACCCGTCGGCGCGGTCGGGATCTTGGTGAACTGGATGTCCGCCTTCGTGCCGTTGGGAGCGAGCCTTACCTGCTTGCCGGTGATTTCGGCGAGCTCCTGCGCGAACTCGGCGGCGCAGGGAGCATCCGCGCTCACGGCAATCGTGTCCCCGAAGCTGTAGGTGCCGATGGCACCGCGCCACGCCAGCAGCTCGGGAACGACGTGGGGCTTGGGATTGTGCGTTTCAAAACCTTTGGCCTTCGGGACGAAGAGACTGACGGGGTAATCGCGGGAGGTGACGCTTTCGCCGTCCTTGGACACCATGAAGCTCACGTTCACTGTCACATCGTCCACGGGTTGGGTGATGTGTCCGTCCTTGCTGAGGATGGCGGGGAAATCCGTACCGAGGATGCTTACCTCCGCCCCTTCTACGGTGGGCAGGGGAAGCGTGTTGTTTCGACACCCGATGACCATGACTGTCTCAGGAACAGTCATGTTATCGGCCTGCTGTTGGAGAGACTGCCCCATGAGCGGGGCGGCGGTCAGAGCGGTCAGCATAAGTCGCGTCAGGGTTTGCATTCCCCTATCATACCATACCGCGCACGGGAGTCAAGAAGCAAGTGCTCGCTGTAAAAGGGTCAGGGCGGTGCGGGTGCGGAGGGAAGCACGTTAGGCTTCCGTCTTCGCTAAAGCAGCGCCGAGATATGCCGCTGCGCCGCGGCAAGCAAAAGCTCCATCACATCACCTTCCTTCACCCGTTACGCTTCGCCGTAAAGGGTGAAGCCTGTGCATTCGGTGATGGTGACGGGGACAAGGGAGCCCACCTCGCCGCCGCCGTTCGTGATGATGACGGGCTTGTTTTGCGAGGTGCGGCCTTGCAGTCGGTCGGGGTTCGTTTTGCTGGGCCCTTCCACGAGGATGGTCTGCTGCGTGCCGACGAGGGCGTGGTTGCGGGCGACGGCAATGCGGTTCACCACCTCCAGCAAGGCTTGGTTGCGCTCCTCCTTCTTGCGGTAGTGGATTTGGCCGGGCAGCTCGGCGGCTACGGTGCCGCGTCGTCTGGAGTATTTGAAGATGAAGGCGTTGTCGAACTGCACATGCTCCACCGCCTTGACGGTCTCTTGGAAATCCTCCTCCGTCTCGCCGGGGAAGCCCACGATGATGTCCGTGGTGATGGCGAGGTCCGGGCGGGCGGCGCGCATGGCATCACAGAGGGCGAGGTACTTTTCGTTCTTGTACGGGCGGTACATGGCCTTCAGGATGCGGTCGCTGCCGCTCTGCATGGGGAAGTGGATGTGGCTGCAGAGCTTGGGCAGGTAAGTGTAGGCGTTGACGAGGTCTTCGCGGAAGCCGATGGGGTGCGGCGAGGTGTAGCGGATGCGCTCGATGCCGTCAATCTCGTGTACGGCCTCCAGCAGACGCACGAAGGCGCCCTTGCCGTTGATGACGGGTTCCGTGCGGCCGTAGCGGTTCACGATTTGGCCGAGCAGCGTCACCTCTTTGATGCCCTTGTCTGCGAGCTTTTTGATTTCATCGATGATGTCCGCATGGGGGCGGCTCACCTCGGGCCCGCGGGTGCTCGGCACAATGCAGTAGGAGCAGTGCATGTCGCAGCCCTGCGCGATGGAGACGAAGGCCGAGCAGGAACTCGTGTTCGGCAGATGGTCAGTGACCGTATTCTGGAAGCCTTGTTCCTCCACGATGGAGCAGATGTGTGCGCCCTTGCGGAGCGGTTCGCTGAGCCCCATGCCGAGGCGGCTCTTCAGCAGTCGGTTGCAGAGCTCAAAGACGTGGTGGTACTGCTGGGTGCCCGTCACGATGTCTACGCGCGGCACCTCTTTGAAAATCGCCGCCCCGAGGCTCTGGCACATGCAGCCCATGAAGCCGTACACCACCCAGGGCTTGGCATTCGGGCGGGAGCACATCAACCCCATCTTGCCGAGTGCCTTCAGCTCCGCCTTCTCGCGCACGGAGCAGGTGTTGATGAGGTACACGTCCGCCTCGTTCTCATTCTGCGTGAGCGTGTACCCCTCCGCCACGAATCGGGCAGCGACCTGCTCCGACTCGCGCTCATTCATTTGGCAACCATAGGTTTTGATGAAAACGGAAGGCATAAGAAAATGTATGATGTACGATGTACGATGTACGATGTACGATTTTTGAATTTCGCTCGCTACGCTCGCAAGGAGAAAGGAGAGAAAGGCGCAAAGCACCTATCAACGTTTAACGTATCCGGACGCTTTGCGCCCTTAGTCCTTTCACCTGCGCGGCGCAGCCGCGCCTAACTTTTAAATCGTACATCGTACATCGTACTTCGTACATTCAGCTTATTTGTTCATCTTCGCCCAGGAGTCTCGCAGCCCGACGGAGCGGTTGAACACGGGGTGTTCGGGGCTGTGGTCGTAGCGATCCGCCACGAAGTAGCCCGTGCGCTCGAATTGGCAGAGGAACTCGTTGGGGGCGGCGGCCAGCGCGGGCTCCACCACGGCATCGGAGAGGATGGTGAGGGAATCCGTGTTGAGGGAGGCCATGAAGCCTTCGGGGTTGGCATCGGGGGCCTCGTCCTTGAACAGGCGGTCGTAGAGACGGATTTCCGCCTTCACGCCGTGCGGCACGGAGACCCAGTGGATAGCCCCCTTGCACTTGATGCCCTCGGGCGGGTTGGAGCCGACGGTGCCGGGAATGATTTCCGCCTGCACCTCCGTCACCTTGCCGTTTTCGTCGGCGTCGTACCCCGTGCAAATCATGCAGTAGCCGCCGCGCAGGCGCACACAGGCACCGGGGGAAAGACGCTTGTACTTCTTGGGCGGTTCCACCATGAAGTCTTCTTCGTCAATCCACACCTCCTTGGTGAGCGTGAGCTTGCGGTTGCCCAGCTCGGGCTGCTCGGGGTTGATGACGACCTCGACCTCTTCCTCCCAGCCCTCGGGCACGTTGGTGAGGACGAGCTTGAGGGGGTGCAGCACGGCCATGCGGCGCTCGGCACTGTGGTTGAGCTCGCTGCGCACCTCGTTCTCGAGGCGGGCGACATCCGTGTTGCCGTTGAACTTGGTGATGCCCACGCCCTCGCAGAAGGCGACGATGGCCTTGGCGGGGTAGCCGCGGCGGCGCATACCGCAAATCGTGGGCATGCGGGGGTCATCCCAGCCGGCGACGGTGCCTTCCTCCACCATCTGGCGCAGCTTGCGCTTGCTCATGACGGTATAGGTGATGTTCAGGCGGGAGAACTCGCGCTGCTGCGGGCGGGCGGGCACATCGCAGTTGTCGATGACCCAGTCGTAGAGCGGGCGGTGGTTCTCGAACTCCAGCGTGCAGAGGGAGTGCGTGATGTGCTCGTAGGCGTCCTCCAGCGGATGCGCGAAGTCGTACATCGGGTAGATGCACCACTTGTCGCCCGTGTTGTGGTGGCGGTCGTAGGAGATGCGGTAGATGACGGGGTCGCGCATGTTCATGTTGCTGCTGGCCATGTCAATCTTGGCGCGGAGCACGGCGCCGCCTTCGGGGAATTTTCCGGCTTTCATCGCCTCGAACTGCGCGAGGTTTTCCTCCACGGGGCGGCCGCGGAAGGGGGAGGGCGTGCCGGGGTGCGTCAGGTCGCCGCGCTGGATGCGCATCGTCTCGCGGTCCTGCTCATCCACATAGGCGAGCCCGCGCTTGATGAGGTCCACCGCGCAGTTGTAGTAGAAATCGAAGATGTTGGAGGCCCAGTACAGGTGCTCGCCCCAGTCGAAGCCGAGCCAGTGGATGTCCTCTTGGATGGAGTTGACGAACTCGACGTCCTCCTTGCAGGGGTTGGTGTCATCGAAGCGCAGGTGGCAGACGCCGCCTTGCTCCGCGCTCTCCTTCGCTACGCCGAAATCCAGGCAGATTGCCTTTGCGTGGCCGATGTGCAGGTAGCCGTTCGGCTCCGGGGGGAAACGGGTGATGGGGTGGGTGTAACCCTTCTGCTCCATATCCGCCACAATCCACTCGCGGATAAAGTCCTTGTTCTTGTCAATCGCCATGCGCGCGATTATAGAGAAACGGGGGCGCAAAAGCAAGCGCAATCAAGGGCATGTCACGCAATTGACACGCGATTCTCAAAGATTTCGCCTTTTCTCGGATGCGCATGACGAGACGATGACTCCCTTCGCCGCCACTGCTCAGGAGGGTCTGCGCGGCTCTGCCGCACTATTCTTTAAACTTCGTCCGGTTACTCAATGTTCTGCACCTGCTCGCGGATTTTTTCGAGCTCGGTCTTGGCGGTGACGACGAGCTGGGCGAGCTCGGCATCATTGGCCTTGGAGCCCGTGGTGTTGAGCTCGCGGAAGATTTCCTGGCACATGAAGTCCAGCGTGCGGCCCACTGCCTCGGGCTTGTCGCAGATTTTCTCGAACTGGTCGAGGTGGGAGGCGAGGCGGGTCATCTCCTCCGTCACATCGCAGCGGTCGGCGAAGAGGGCGATTTCTTTGATGATGCGCTCATCGTCGAGCGAGACGGGCAGCCCCGCTTCTTCGAGCCGCTTCATGAGGGTGTCGCGGTGGCGGGCGGCGACTCCGCTCGCGCGGGCGGCGAGCTTTTCGCGGAAGTCGCGCAGGGTGCCGATGCGGGCCAGCAGGTCGCGCTTCATGTTCTCCCCCTCCTCCGCACGCAGGGTGAGGAAGGCGGTGAGGGCTTCCTTCACGGCGGGCAGGGCGGCGGCGGAAACGTCTTCCATGGGGATGTCCGCATCCGTCTCCTCCGTCACGATGCCGAGGCGCACCAGCGCATCCAGTGTCACGGCGGGAGCTTGGCCCAGCGCGGTGTTCAACTCGCCCAGCGTACCTTGCAGGGCGGCGAGTTTCTCCTTGTTGAGCGTCAGCGCGCCCGATTCGCCCGCGGGGTGTTGCAGGGAGAGCGTCACATTCACGCGGCCGCGGGAGACGGCGCCGGCCACGAGCTCGCGCACGGGCGTTTCCAGCTCACCCCATGCGCGGGGCAGGGAGAGGGCGACTTCCGTCTGCTTGCGGTTCACACCGCCGATTTCTACGCGGATGGTGGCCTTGCCGAGCGGTGCGGTCGCCGCTCCGAATCCGGTCATGCTGTTCATGATGAGAGAGTGTTTTTGCCGATGATGTCGAGGAAGCGGGCATCCAAGGCCAGCGCTTCGTTGATGTTGAAGTTGAGGTCGGTGCGCAGGGCATCCAGCGCACGCATGCGGCGCAGCAGGTCTTCCGTGCTGTGTTTGGCAGCCACCTCCGCGATTTCGGGCGTGAGCGGCTGCAAATCGGGCGCGTTGGCCGCGGCGAGCACGGCCTGCCCGAGGCAGAGGGACAGCAGCTCGATAAGCTGTTCGCGCTCACCCAGATATTCCGTCTCGATGAGGGCGGCGGTGGCATCCTTCTGCCGTGCTTCCCAGTCGCGGATGTCCGTGCCCTCCGCAATGGCCTTGGCTTCGGCCTTGATGGCGGCGGTCAGTCGGTCGGTGATGGTTTCGCGGCGTTCGGCCATGAGCTGCTGGAAATCCGCGCGCAGGGCGAGCGCGGCGACATCCGAGCCGAGCAAGGGCAGGGCGGCGGCCACGGCGGGCAGAAAACGCTGCTGGGCTTCCGTGAGGATGAGTCCGCCGGGCTCGCGCAGGTCCACGCGCACGCAGCGGGAGAGGATGGTGGCGAGCAGGCGGTGCGGCTGCTCCGTCACCATGACGATGAGGGTCTGGGGCGGGGGCTCCTCCAGCGTTTTGAGGAAGGCGTTGGCGGCTTCCTCGGGCATGCGGTCACACTCCAGAATGATGACGAGCTTGGTTTCCCCCTCCTCCGCGCGCAGGGCGAGGAATGGCTCCACGCTGCGCACGTCCTCGATGAGGATGCGGCGGCTCTTGGAGCCCGGGCGCAGCACGCGGCACATGGGGTGGCGTAAGTTCTCCGGGCTGTCCGCCCGTGCGCCGTTCAGTTCCTCCGCCAGCGCGAGCACCAGCTTGTGTGTGCCCGCATTCACGCTGCCCGTCACCAACAGCGCATGCGGCAGCCGCCCGTTCGTGCGGGCGTTGTGCAGGAGTCGGTGGGCTTGCTGAAGCGTGAAAGACATGGGAATATGAGATTTATGATTTGTGATTTGAGATTTTGGATTTGTAAATCACAAATTACTGCTCCGGGTAGGAGCCGAGGACTTTGAACATGGGGCAGCCGCCGCGGAGTTCGGCAAGGCAGCTCTTGAGCGGCTCGGCTTCCTCATGCCCCGCCACGTCCACATAGAACAGATATTCCCACGCGGTGTCGCGGGTGGGGCGGGAGTCGAGGCAGAGCAGGTTGATGCCGAATTTCTGGAAATGTTGCAACACGGAGACGAGCGAGCCCGCCACGTGCGGCACGCTGAAGCAGATGGTGGTGCGGTCGTTGCCCGAGGGCTGCGTGCTCTGGCGGCCGATGACGGCGAAGCGCGTGGTGTTGTCGGGGTGATCCTGAATGTTTTCGGCGAGCACCTCCAACCCCGCCTTGGCAGCGGCCATGGGGCTGCCGAGGGCGGCGGCACCTTCCGCCGCGTGCTCGGCGGCGTACTGCGCGGCCACGGTGGTGGAGGCGGTGGGCACCTGTTCCGCGAGCGGGAAGTTCTGCTGCAACCACTGGCGGCACTGCCCCAGCACCTGCGGATGGGAGTAGAGGGTGCGGATGTCCTTGCGGTCGATGTTCGCCATCAGGCAGTTCTGCACGCTCTGGTGCACCTGTGCGCAGATGCGCAGCGGGCTGTGGGCAAAATTGTCCATCGCCTGCGACACGTTGCCGTCCGTGCTGTTCTCGATGGGGATGACGCCGTAGTCGATTTCCCCGCGCTCCACGGCGGCGAAGACATGGGCAAAGGAGGGGTAGGGGCGCAGCGTGATGCTCTCCCCGAAGCGGTTGAGTGCGGCTTGGTGGCTCCACGTGCCCTCGGGCCCCAGGTAGCCGACCTTCATGCCGCCCTCCAGATGGAAGGAGCAGCTGACAATCTGCCGCCAGATGGCGAGCAGGCTTTTCTCCGGCAGCACGCCGTCATTGAGTTTCAGGAGCTTGGCGATGAGTGCACTCTCGCGCTCGGGCACAAAAACAGGCGCATTGTCCGCCTTCTTCAGCTGTCCGACTTCATGCACACAAGCGGAACGCTCTTTCAGCAGCTCCACCAACTGCGCATCGATGCGGTCAATCTCGTCTCTCAACTCGCTCAAGTTCATAGAATGGGCACATCCTATCACATACGTGCGCGAGATTCAATGCGAAATCCGTAAATGACGGAAAAGTGCGTCACCTTACAAGGAACCACGTGATGCTTCGGGCCGTTGTCAGGGCGGGGACCGCATTTCCCGCACCTATGTGTTGCCAAGAGAGCGGCGCTACTGCGCGGTGTATCTCTATTTGTCCGCCGGAGGCGGGGGCGATGTCAACGTGTACGCTACCCCTTCCGGCACGCACGGCGCATTTCAGCAGCGCAACCATGCGGGAGAGAAACTTCGCTATGGTCATACTCCGTTATGAGAGCGGAAGGGTGTTTTGTTCAACTTTTTACAGCCCGCAGCGGGGGGCGCAGTCCTCCCAGCGGACGGAGCGGGTCATGAGCTCCGTGAGCCACGGGTCGTCTTTCAGTCGCGGGGCGTTGTTGAAGGCGGCCGGGTTGGTGATGCGGGTGAAGAGCACGCGGCGGATGGCGCTTTTGGGAATGTCGCGCAGGCCGTAGCCGCCGGCTTGTCCGTCTCGCGCTTGGTTGGAGGACCACACGCGCACGCTGTCGCCCTTGTCCTGAACGAGGATGACGAGGTGACCGCGCTCCGTAGCGCCGATGGCGTCGTTCCACCAGATTTTCATGATGTCGGAGGGTTTTGCCTTTTCCCATTCCGTGAAGTTGACGCCCGCGCCGAGGCGGTGCACCAGCATGGCAAAACCGGGGCCATTGGCATTGGCGTAGCCCCATGGGCCGATGCCGTCCTTCACCAGCTGCGGGAGCAGCGCTTGCCACGCCTCGGGGGAGATGGCGCGGCGGTGGTTCACTTCCTCCCACTTCAGGAGCCCCGAGAGCACGGCGACGTACACCGCGCTTGAACAGAAAGAGGGGCGGGCCTCCTGTGCGACAAAGTGCGGTCGCTGCAGCCGCTCATCCCAATGAAAGGAGGTGACGAGCGCTTCCTTCGCTCGATCAGAGGTGCTGTAATCCCCCGCGCCGTGCTTTTGGATGTCGAGGATGGCGGCCTGCAGCGCTTTCCACCACGGCTGTTGCTGCGGCACGGCGGTGCGGGGCAGGGGAACGGAGCGCTTTGTTTTGAGCGCGGGAGCCCCCTGCAGCGGCAGAGCTGCCGCCGCAACAGCAAGGAGGGGGAGGAGAGCGCACTTCATGCCACCAGTCTAGCGGGGCAGCGGGCTTTGAACAAGCCTTTTTTTCCGTTCTCTCCCTGCTTTTTAGTCTTGCAATTTAGTTAAAAAGCGATAACATAACCGCCGTATGAAAACTCCGTTTGCGTTCTGTGCAATATTGGCTGCCGCTTGTGTTTCCGTTGCTCAGGCATCGTGGCAGTACCATCTGCCCGAGACGGGGCTGTTGCCCAGCGCGGCATCGTATTCCTTCCTCGCTCCCGCGGGGGAACGCCACCACGGGGATGATTCTCTCTCTTTGCAGACGGCGGAGATGACGATTCCTTTTGCCGATCCCCGCCGCTCCAACATCGAAGATTGGTATATCAATGCCTGTCTGGATATGGAGTTTGACCATCTCTCGGGTGCTCGTGCCCTGCGTCAGGATGCGCAGAATCTGTATACCTTCACCCTGCCTCTCTCCTTCATTCATCCCATGGCGAACGGCCACCGCCTCATCCTGACGGCGGCACCGCATCTGGCAACGGATTTCAACGGCTCGGCGCACGCCTTCGGCATGGGGGGCTACGCGGTGTACCGCTTCTACAACTCGGAATCCTTTGAGGCATCCGCGGGTGTGGTCTGCATGCCCAACGAGACCTATTGGTGGTTCGTCCCTATTGCCGCCTTCGACTGGCGCCCCACGCCGGATTGGAGCGTCTCGCTGAAAGGGTTCCGGTTGCAGGCTATGCGCAACATGGGGCATGGCCTTTCATTGGGGGCCTTTGCCCGCGGTATCGGTGGCTCCTGGGCTACGCACGGCGAGCAGGGCACGCGATTGCTGCGCGTGCGCTCCATGGCGGCGGGCGCTCGCACGGAGTGGGATTTTTCCAAGGAAGGGCAGACGAAACGCATCCTTTTTGCTGATGCAGGCTTCACCTTCTTCACGGCAGCGGAGACCATCCGATACTCCGATAAGCGCCATACGGAAGAAATGCACCACTACCACCCCGCTCCCTATGTGTCGTTCGGGGCGGATTTCCGCTTTTAAGCGGGGCCTCGCTCTTCCCGTTGCCGCGTGAGCCGCAGTCCGGCGAGGCCGAAGCCGCGCTTCTGCGCCTCATCGAGCAGTCGGCGCATGGTGGCCTCATCAGCCTTGCGCTCGCGCGTCAGCAGCCAGAGGTAGCCGGACGCCTTTCCCGACACCAGCGCCATGCGGTAGTCCGCATCCACATAGAGAATGTGGTAGGGAGCGCGGAACCATTTGTACGGCGGCACGAAAGAGACAAGCAGACGCCCGTGCATTTCTTCATCGGGCACGACGGCGCGTCCGTGAGCTTCCTTGTGCCGCCCGCTTGCTGCGGTGCCCGCGTTGGTGATGTCGATGCCGCCGTCCTCCCGCGCCGTGTAGTCGGTATATACTTCATCCATATCGCGTTCGAAAAAACATTCATACCGCGCCTGCTCGTACCATCGTCCGAGGTATCGCGGCAGGGTGATATCTCCCTGAGGCGTGGTATCGGGTGCTTTTCCCCGCTGCCGGAACAGCGAGCGCATCCCGTCGCTCATGCGATGCCATAGAGCTGTTATCATCATAGAGTAGTGGACACCCGGTCCCCGCAATTTTCAGCAAAACAGGGAGAGTTTTTTCATCTTTTGCAGAAAAAATCCTTTTTCCTGTGAAAAAATGCTTGCTTTTTCTTCCCTCTTCGTGTAAACTGCGCCCGCACTCACCGCAAGGTGATGTTCGCAACGCAGGCTTAGCTCAGTGGTAGAGCACATCCTTCACACGGATGGGGTCACAAGTTCGAATCTTGTAGCCTGTATCAACCGCAAGTCGCACGGCTTGCGGTTTTTTTTGTTTCGCCCCATCCGTGTTCCGGATGTGCTGCGCACAACCTTGATTCGCGCCCGCCCCACGGGCGCTCACCCCTTCGGGGCAATGCCTGACGGCATTGTCCAATCCGCCTTACCGCCCCGCTTCGCGGTGCGCCCTGACGGGGCCGTCGGCGGCTTTCACACGGATGGGGTCACAAGTTCGAATCTTGTAGCCTGTATAACCGCAAGTCGCACGGCTTGCGGTTTTTTTGTGTTTCGCCCCATCCGTGTTCCGGATGTGCTGCGCACAACCTTGATTCGCGCCCGCCCCACGGGCGCTCACCCCTTCGGGGCAATGCCTGACGGCATTGTCCAATCCGCCTTACCGCCCCGCTTCGCGGTGCGCCCTGACGGGGCCGTCGGCGGCTTTCACACGGATGGGGTCACAAGTTCGAATCTTGTAGCCTGTATAACCGCAAGTCACACGGCTTGCGGTTTTTTTTGTGTTTCGCCCCATCCGTGTTCCGGATGTGCCATGGCACTTTAGTTGAGCAGTATCGCCTTGACATGGGTGCGGTTTTCGGTATAATTTCCGCGTGGGTTTTCCGCCCACATAATCGCACCATGGAAACGAAACTCAGAATTGCTGTACAGTCGAAGGGCCGCCTCAACGAAGACACGATGGGGCTGCTGGCTGAGGCCGGCATCAAGGTGAGCGCCTCGAAGCGTTCTCTCTTGGCCGAAGCCCGCAACTTCCCTGTGGAAGTGCTGTTTCTGCGGGATGATGACATCCCCCGCACCGTGGCCGACGGCGTCGCCGATGCCGGTGTTGTCGGTCATAACGAGCTCGCCGAGCGCGAGGCTCATGCGGAGGTGGTGCGACATTTGGGCTTCGGCGCCTGCCGCTTGTCCTTGGCGGTGCCGAAGAGCGAGAACTACACGGGGCTCGAATGGTTTGAGGGGCGCACCATCGCCACCTCCTACCCCGTGATTCTGCAAAAGTTCTTGGATGAAAAGGGCATTCACGCCTCCATCCACGTCATCACGGGCTCCGTGGAGGTCTCCACGGGTATCGGTTTGGCGGATGCTATCTTCGATATCGTCAGCAGCGGGTCGACGCTGGTGAGCAACAACCTGCGCGAGGTGGAAGTGGTGATGAAGAGCGATGCTCTGCTCATCGCCGCCCCCGGGCTGAGCGAGGAGAAACGTGCCATTTTGGATGAAATCCTCTTCCGCATCGAAGCCGTGCAGAGTGCTGCCGACAAGAAGTATGTGATGATGAACGCCCCCCGCGCCTGTCTGCAGGCCATCATCGATGTGCTGCCCGGCATCAAGAGCCCCACGGTTATGCCGCTGGCGCAGGAGGATTGGTGCAGCATCCATACGGTGCTGGATGAGTCCCACTTCTGGCACATCATCGGCAAGCTGAAGGACGCGGGCGCACAGGGCATCCTCGTGCTCCCCATCGAGAAGATGATTCTCTGACCCCCCCTCACAGCTATGGAGATTGTCATCAATCCCCCGCAGGAACGCTGGGCGGAGCTGATTGTGCGCCCTGTGTTCGATGTCTCGACCCTCTTCGGTGTCGTGCGCCCCATTCTGGAGGCCGTGCGCGAGCGCGGTGACGCGGCGTTGAAGGAGTACGAGCTGCGCTTTGACCGCGTGGAGCTCGATGACCTGCGCGTGAGCGCGGCGGAAATCGCCGCCGCCAAGGAGAAGGTGCCCGCCGAGCTGCAAGCCGCCATTCGCCTGGCCCACGCCAACATCGAGCGTTTCCACGCCGCCCAGAAGTTCGCCCCCGTGCAGGTGACGACCGCCGCGGGTGTGAGCTGCGAGCAGCGTGCGCTGCCGATTTCCCGCGTGGGTCTGTATGTTCCCGGCGGTTCCGCGCCGCTCTTTTCCACTGTGCTGATGCTCGGCGTGCCTGCGAAGCTCGCGGGTTGCGGCGAGATCGTGCTCTGCACCCCGCCCGCCAAGGACGGCTCGGTCAACCCCGCCATCCTGTTTGCGGCGGAGCTGTGCGGCATCACCCGCGTGTATCGCGTGGGCGGTGCGCAGGCGATTGCCGCCATGGCCTGCGGCACGGAGAGCGTGCCCCGCGTGGACAAGATTTTCGGGCCCGGCAACCAATATGTCATGGCCGCCAAGCAGCTGGCCTCCCTCAACGGCGTGGCGATTGACATGCCCGCGGGCCCCAGCGAGGTGGAGGTCTATGCCGACGATACCTGCCGCCCCGCCTTCGTGGCGGCGGATTTGCTGAGCCAAGCCGAGCACGGCCCCGACAGCCAAGCCGTGCTGGTGACGACCAGCCCCGCCGTGGCGGAAGCCGTGGCCGCGGAGACCGCCCGCCAATTGGAGGCCCTGCCGCGCCGCGAGACCGCCGCCAAGTCCTTGGCGAACAGCCGCATCATCGTGCTGGAGGACGAGGCGCAGGCCATGGCCTTCACGAATGCCTACGCGCCCGAGCACCTCATCCTCGCGTCCGATCGCCATGCCGCGCTCGCCGCGCAGGTGCAGGCGGCGGGTTCCGTGTTCTGCGGGCACTACTCCTGCGAGAGCGCGGGCGACTACGCCAGCGGCACCAACCACACGCTGCCCACCCTCGGCTATGCGCGCTCCTACAGCGGGCTGTGTCTGGACAGCTTCATGCGCAAGATGACCTTCCAGGAGCTCACGCCGCAGGGCGTTCGTTCCATCGGCCCCGCCGTGGAGGCCATGGCCGCCGCCGAGCAGCTGGATGCCCACCGCAACGCCATGACCCTGCGCGTGCAGGAGGTGGCGGCGATGCCCGCCACCCCGCTCACGGCGGAGCAGGAAATCGACGCGTTGGTGCGCCCGAACATCCGCGCGCTCGCGCCCTACAGCTCCGCGCGCGATGAGTACGCGGGGGCGGAGGCTCACGTCTTCCTCGATGCGAACGAAAGCCCCTACAACGCGCCCTTCAACCGCTATCCCGACCCGCTCCAGCGCGAGCTCAAAGAAAAGATAGCCGAAGTCAAGGGTGTTGCTGCCGACCAAATCTTCCTCGGCAACGGCAGTGATGAGGCTATCGACCTCATCTTCCGCATCTTCTGCACGCCCGGGCGGGACAACGTGGTCGCCCCCGAGCCGACCTACGGTATGTACGCCGTCTGCGCGGATGTGAACGATGTGGAGTACCGCACCATCCCGCTGACGGCATCGTATGGGTTCTCCGCAGACTCCCTGCTGGCCGCCACGGACGCGAACACGAAGGCGATTTTCCTGTGCAGCCCGAACAACCCCACGGGCAACCTGCTGCCTGCGGAGGAAATCCGCAAGGTGTTGGACGGCTTCGGAGGCATCGTGGTGGTGGATGAAGCCTACGGCGATTTCGCGCCCGAGGCCTCCTGCCGCCCGCTGCTGGCGCAATACCCGCGCCTCATCGTGCTCTCCACCTTCTCGAAGGCCTGGGCGAGCGCGGGCATCCGTCTCGGCATGGCCTTCGCCCACCCCGCGGTGATTGCCTACTTCAACAAGGTGAAATACCCCTACAACGTCAACGTGCTCACGCAGCGTCAGGCTATGGACACGCTCGCGCGGCAGGGGGAGATTGAGGCATGGGTGCAAACCACACTGGCCGAGCGCACTCGCGTGATGGCCGCCTTCGCCGAGCTGCCGCTCTGCGAGCAGGTGTTCCCGAGCGATGCGAACTTCTTCCTCGCCCGCGTCACCCGCGCCACGGCGGTGTACAATCAGCTGGTGGGGCAGGGCATCATCGTCCGCAATCGCAGTCGCATTGCCCTCTGCCGAGACTGCCTCCGCATCACCATCGGCACGCCCGAGGAAAACGACGAACTGCTCTCCGCTCTGCGTCTCCTTTCCTGAATCCCCCTGCGGCGAAGCCGCACGAACTTAAAAATCGTACATCGTAAATCGTACATATGAAAAGGGCCCTTTTCATCGACCGCGACGGCACCATCGTCCGCGAGCCCGCCGACGAGCAGGTGGATGCTTGGGAAAAGCTCTCCTTCCTGCCGGGGGTGATGCACGCCCTGCGCACCATCCGCGAGCTCACGGGCTATGAGTTCATCATGGTGACGAATCAGGACGGACTCGGCACCCCCGCCAACCCCGCCGAGAAGTTTTGGCCGATTCACAACTTTATCATGGACACCCTCGCGGGGGAAGGCATCACCTTTGATGCCGTCCACATCGACGAGCATTTCCCGCAGGATAACCACCCCAACCGCAAGCCCGGCATCGGCATGCTTACGGACTATCTGGACGGCTCCTATGACATGGCGAACTGCTATGTCATCGGCGACCGCGACACGGATGTGCAGCTCGCCGCCAACCTCGGCTGCAAGGCGCTGAAAATCGGCGGGGAGATGACATGGGAGAAAATTTTGGAGATTCTCGTGGCGGGCGAACGCCGCGCGGAATGCCGCCGCACCACGCGCGAGACGGATATCGCCATCGCCGTGGATCTCGACCGCCCCGGTCTCTGCGAGATTGCCACGGGCTTGCCCTTCTTCGACCACATGCTCGCCCAAATCGCCCACCACGGCGGCATGGGGCTGCGCGTGCAGGTGAAGGGCGACCTCGAGGTGGACGCGCATCACACGGTGGAGGACACCGCCCTTGCTCTCGGCGACTGCCTGCGCCGCGCGCTGGGCGACAAGCTCGGCATCAGCCGCTACGGCTACTGCCTCCCCATGGACGACTGTCTCTGCCGCGTCGCCCTCGACTTCGGCGGACGTCCCTGGCTGCAATGGGATGTCTCCTTCCGCGCGGAAATGACAGGCTCCGTCCCCACCGAGATGTGGGAGCATTTCTTCAAGAGCCTTTCCGATGCCGCGCTCATGAACCTCTCCGTCTCCGCCCGCGGCCGCAACGCCCACCACAAAATCGAAGGTATCTTCAAAGCCTTCGCACGCGCCCTCCGCGTTGCCGTGCAACGCGACGTGCGCCACCTCGTGCTCCCGAGCAGCAAAGGAACGCTTTGAGAATTACAATTTACAATTTACAAATTACAAATTGGAAAATTTGCGCGCCGGAGGCGCGGGAATCGGAGAACTCGGTCTGACGCTTGCGTCAGACCGAGTTTCTGCTGTTCAGGATTCGGGGGCGGCGGGGAGGGTGATGTCAGGGAGTTTCGCCTCCGGCAGCGCGGGGGTGGGGACGACTTTGTTCACCACATCGGCGGGGTTGGGGACGACCTTGCTTACCACGTCGGCGGGTTTGGGGATTTTCGGCAGGGAGGTGGGAATGAGGGAGGTCGGGAAGGTGCCTGTCGCCAGATAGGCACTCAGCTCCTTGGCCCATTTGTCGATGGTTTTGCGCTGGTAGCCGTAGGGGATGAGCAGGGTGGGATCCACGGGCGCGGCGGCGGAAATCAAGCCGTCGGTGATGCCTTGCTCCTTGCCGCCGTATTCAAAGTCCGCCAGTTCGGCCAGCAAAGTGCCGTCGGGCGCACTGATCTTGGCCGCCATGCAGACGGAGCCTTTGTCGGCATCGTTGGTGACGAGCCCGTCCGTCAGCATCCCGCCCGCCACCATTTTGCCCGCTCCCTGGGCGAGCAGCAGCTTGGCGGTGTTTGCATCCTCCGCCCGCAGCAGCGCCACCTCCAGCACATCGGCATCCTCGGCAGTGGCGGACACCAGCCGCAGTTTGGGATTGCGGCGCAGCTCCTTCCGCAGCGTGCGGCCCATGTAGCTCCGCAGCTTGGCGAGCTTTTTCTTTTCGGATTTGTCCAACTGCTCCTCGCCTTGGAAATAGTCATCGTTGAGCTTCAGGCACACGCGGCGGCGCTCGGCCGCGGGCTCGTTCGGCTTCGTTTCGTCCTCCCAATGGGAGAGGAACGGCGCGTCTTCCTTGCTGTTCTTCTTCAAATGCGTGGTGAAAGGCGTGGCGGGAATCTGCTCAAACTCCGACGGCGCCGCGCAGGACACCAGCAACACCGCCGCCATCGCCGCGGCACCCAACAAGGAGAGATTCGATTTCATGCCCCCTATGGTACCACCATCCCCCTCCCCGCGCAACCGCTATTTCACCTCCTCGCCGCAAACGAGGAATGCATCGCAGTAGATGATTCCCTGCAGTCCCCGCCTCTTGGGCGAGGTCGAACGCGGCAAGCGCAACGTCAGCTTGTCCGTCGTCCTGAAACTCTGCGCCGCCCTCGGTATCGACCTATACGCCGAAGGCCGCGGCGGGGAATAACCCACCGCTCCCTCCTCCCCGAGCTGAAAAGGACGCATCCTCGCCTGCACCCTCCACCTCACGCGCGAGCTGTAAGCCTTGCCGACGCGACTGCATTGTTGGATGTCGGAAACGTCTTCTCGCTTGCAGGGTGCGCGGGGAATATGGTAGAATGGCGAACAGGGACGAGCAACGCCCCCGATACGCACGATGGCAACACTATCCATGAATCAGGCCGCAATCCGCAAGGCAAAGACAGCGGCAAAAGAGTTCGCAAAAAAGTGGTTGGCTCGCCCCGGTGATGAAAAGCAGGAGTGCGCCGCCTTTTGGCTGGAGCTGCTGCGGACGGTCTACGGCGTGCATAACCCGGAGGACATCGTGCTGTTTGAAGACCGCGTGAAGGTGGACCACACGCGCTTCATCGATGCCCGCATCCCCTCCACCCGCGTGATGATCGAGCAGAAAAGCGCGGATGTTGACTTGTCCACTCCGCAGAAACAGTCAGGCGGTGCCATGCTCACGCCCTACGAACAGGCGAAACGCTACGCCGACAGCCTTTCCTTCGATGACCGCGCCCGCTGGATTGTCACCTGCAACTTCAGGGAGTTTCGCGTGCACGACCTCAACCGCAAGAATCCCGCGGAGCCCGTGAGCATCATCGCCTTGGCGGAGCTGCCCACCTTCTACCACCGCCTGTTCTTCCTCACGGACACGCAGAGCGAGCGCGTGGAGAAAGAAAAAGAGGTCTCGATGAAGGCGGGCGAGCTCATCAGCCGCGTGTACAACGCCATGCTCGCGCGCTACAAGAACCCGAACGACGCGGACACCCTGCGCCACCTCAACAAGTTCTGCGTGCGTCTCGTGTTCTGTCTCTATGCGGAGGACGCGGAGATTTTCGCCAAAGACCAGTTCCTTAACTACCTGAGCAACAGCAACCCGCGCGAAGTGCGCGAACGCATCAAAAAACTCTTCCTCGCCCTCAACCAACGCAAAGAAGAACGCGACCAGTACGACGAGGAGCTGCTGGCCTTCCCCTATGTGAACGGCGGACTCTTCGCGGAGCCGGATATGGAAATCCCGCTCTTCGATGCGGAAATGGTGCAGCTCATCCTCGATGAAGCCAGCGCGGGCTTCGACTGGAGCGACATTTCCCCGACCATCTTCGGCGGCTTGTTCGAGAGCACCCTTAACCCCGAAACCCGCCGCAGCGGCGGCATGCACTACACCAGCATCGAGAATATCCACAAGGTCATCGACCCTCTGTTCCTCGATGCGCTGAAAGAGGAGCTGGATGCCATCCTCAACAAGCAGCAGAGCGCCGCCAAGCGCAAGGAAAATCTCCTGCGCTTCCAAGACAAACTCGCCCATCTGACCTTCCTTGACCCCGCTTGCGGCAGCGGCAATTTCTTGACGGAGACCTACATCTGCCTTCGCCGTTTGGAAAACGAAGCTCTCCGCGCCATGAGCAACGGGCAGGGCGAATTCGGCGGCGAGTTCAGTAAAGTGCGCGTCTCCATTCAACAGTTCCATGGCATTGAAATTAACGATTTCGCCGTCTCTGTCGCCAAGACCGCCATGTGGATTGCTTCCGCCCAAACATGGCGCGAAACGCAGGAATTCTCCACCCAAGAGCTCGGCGACTTCCTCCCCCTCGAAACCTACGACAACATCCGCGAAGGCAACGCCCTTCGCCTCGACTGGCTCGAACCCCTCCCCAACCGCCACGTGGACTACATCATGGGCAACCCGCCGTTCAGCGGTGCTCGCTACATGAGCAAGGAGCAGAAAGCCGACCTCATGAACGTGTTTGATGGGTGCAAAAATGCAGGCGATTTGGATTTTGTCACGGCTTGGTTCATGCGTGCAGCAGAACTCATGCGTGGGACGACCACAAAAACGGCGTTTGTGGCGACGAATTCTATTTCTCAGGGGCAGCAGGTTGCTATTCTGTGGCCCCCGCTCGTTCAGATGGGGTGCCACATTGATTATGCTTATCGCACCTTCAAATGGTCAAATGAAGCAAAGAATACCGCAGCCGTGCATTGTGTGATTGTGGGCTTCTCCTGCGGCGGCGAGTCCCCGAGCAAGATGCTGAGTGCCGAGAACGGCGAAACAGCATGGGTGCAGCATATCAACGGCTATTTGGTGGATGCTCCCGATGTGTTTATCGACAATCGCACGCATCCCCTATGCTCCGTTCCCGAAATGGGAATCGGCAACAAGCCGATTGACGGCGGCAATTACCTGTTTACGGAAGAAGAAAAAGCGACCTTCTTACAGCGTGAGCCACAAGCTGCTCCGTATTTCCATCCGTGGATGGGAGCAGAGGAACTTATTAACGGCAAAGTGCGCTATTGCCTGTGGCTGGGTGATTGTTCTCCCGCTGTGCTTCGACAAATGCCCGAGTGCGTGAAGCGAGTCGAAGCGGTGCGGAAACTTCGAGCTGAGAGTAAGAGCGCTCCGACCCGTTCCATTGCCGATAAGCCGCGCCGTTTCCATGTGGAAAATATGCCGTCTGGAACATATATTGCCGTGCCGGAAGTTTCATCAGAACGCCGTCAATACATTCCTATGGGCTTTCTAACGCCGGATGTCCTGTGCAGTAATCTGCTGCGTCTCATCCCGGATGCTTCTCTGTACCACTTCGGCATTCTGACATCGACCATGCACATGGCATGGATGAGAGCCGTGGCAGGGAGATTGAAGAGCGATTACCGCTACTCCAATAAATTGGTATACAACAATTTCCCGTGGCCGACACCTACGGCTCAGCAAGAGCAAGAGATTGCTGCTTTGGCACAGGCTGTGTTGGATGCTCGCGCTCTCTTCCCTGATTGTACGCTTGCTGACCTCTACGATCCGCTCTCTATGCCGGATGAGCTTCGCGCTGCCCACCGCAAATTAGATGTTGCTGTGGATAAAGCCTATGGGCGCAAGTTCAAAGACGATTCCGACCGCGTGGCGTTTTTGTTTGAGGAGTATAAAAAACTGAGTTCAAGAGTTCATTAAAAGCCTTGCTCCAATTTTGTATGAGCATAATTGGAACCGTTATCTCGCATGAGTACGAGAAGTTCGCGCATGTGAGCATGAAGCTTTTTGTTATCCAATTCTGATAACTGAATGCGAGTGTTGTCAATCATTCGTTGGAGTTGGGAAATCGTTCCTTCGTAGAGAGACATGTGAGGTCTCATTTCTATAATCTTGGAGAGTAAACTGTATGAATGTAAGGAAATTTTGCCGAGATGAATTGAAAATATAAATGCAATGGCTTCAAAAACTCTTTGCTCCGATATTATGCCTTCTGCAATGACTTTTTCAAAGAAGAGATAAAAGTCAGCATCTATCAGGATGCTGCAATCTAAGCCGCAGAAAAACAACCTATCGCTAAATATTATTGCGCTTATAATGTCAAAACAATTTGAACTGTTTATATTTTGGAGCTTGGAATAAATAAGGTTCCATATTTTCCAAAAACAATCAGACTTTTTACAGTCTATTGAGGCGAATAGAATAGAATGTAAAATTTGGGTGCCGCTGTGTGTGTTATCTAAGATAAGCGGTGAAATGTAGTTGATTTTAGATTCTATTTCATTTGAAGGGAGAGAGATTAAGTGTTCTCCAAGACTCATGCAAAATTCAGAATGCAGTGTGAAATCATTCCATCCTGAATTAATAATAAGCGTAGAAGTGATATTTATGTCCTCAAAAAAGCGTGCGAAATTGTTAGAAGCGTGAACACTGGTTTCCTTGTTTGGTAAGAAGTAAAACAAGAATTGCAAGTTTTGAAGTTTTTTAATGGGAATTAATTTTTCCTCTGTGAGCATAGTATACGCAGAATCCCAAACTGCCTGAAGCTCTGATTGAAACAGTACCCATAAATCGGACTTGTGGATGCTATTGCAGAAATCGAAAATTTCATGAGTGTTGTATTCTTGATTGCACAGTTCACAAAATTTGATATTAAGTAGATGCAATGCTTTAGATCTACATTCTTCGATATCGTGAACAATCATGGGCAGGATCTTTAATAAATCTGACTGTTCAGGATAAGGAATGATATTTTTTGTCGTTTGAATTCTATTTAGAAGATTCTCAGAAAGCTCTATCAGATACGGCTTTGCTATCTTATTTCGGCATCTGAGAAATATTGTAGCATAGATTTCATCAGGGCGCAGGACAGGAATCTTATTTCCCGTATATAGTTCTGGTCGCTTCTCTATATCACGTACCAATTGAAGAGCCTCCATGGGATGTGAATCCCAGTAGCTTGCTTCATTTGAATTGGCGGTCGAAACGCGATTTTGTATACACCAATGCTTAAGATCCCTCAATTTTTCTAGCGTTTCTTTATTATTTTCGTAATTCGTGTAATACAAACGAATGTTTGTTGGTAATTTTTGGATATCTAATTTGGGAGTGAGTTTTATTGTGTTTGAAGAGTAGGGAGCTGTTTCAAATAGAAGATATCGTTTATCCCGATTATAGAGAAAGATCCTGTCATTGAAGAAATTTTCCTCGTTTTCGTGCAGTTTGTGGAAATCATCGAATGAATCGTATAGCAGTTTAGCTGTATTAGAATTTTCAAACTGCAACTGAAGTGCGAGATTCGCAAGATGGTGTTGCCTATGCTCTAATGAATCACTCTCTTGCCTCTCTTTATAAAATGCATCTTCGTTTATATTATCAAAAGTGTTTTTGTGCAGAAAGTTCGCATGCCTTTCATTGAACCATCTATCAAAATCATAATTCAGAAAGCGTGCTGTCCGGCACAATATGAGAGCAAGACTTTTGTAAGTTTCTGGTCGAGCAAGTACAACGCTGCTGATAACACCAGCAATACAAATAGATTTTGACTTGCTTAAAAGATTGATTAAAAAATCCTCATTTAAATTATGCGAATCTTCCAATAGGTATTTCTCTAATGCCATAAGCATTGATTGGAGAACATGACCATGGGTAGGGGATTCTGTCCCTCTATATGCTCCCCACAAACTGGAAGAACCATAAATCTTTATGCATTCTGTTTCACTTATGTACATTGAGATTTCCTCAATAGTATCATAAGGGGAATGGTCGACTAAATAGGCTTGTATTTTATCTATGCAGCCTAAGTAACACGGAATGGCCTCTTCTGTATGCTCTTTTAAAAGCCAATAGAAAGGAGTTTGGTAGGCTGATGAAGGGGTATATTTTATATCTCCATAAAGCGGTTCTACGAGCCCATGGTTGCTCCCGTACCATGCGTTTGATGGTTCGGGCAGTACCTCATGGGTAAGCCACTTCGGAATAAACTTCGAAAATATGTGTTCATGTATGGAGCTGACAATTCCACGATACCCAAGTGTATGAAACATTATTTGTTTGTAGAGGGCGTTTGCCCAAACATCGGAGTCATTAATCTTTAACTCGTCTGAGATAACATTTGGAGCATAGGAAATAAGAATTTCACAGATGCTAAGAATATTATTAGATAAATATGGATTTGCCTTAAAACAGTACCATGAAAAGCGGAAAAAACGTTGGTAAATGCTAGAATTCCCAACGAGAAGAGTAAAGAAGAATAGACATTCTATGATTTCTTTTAGTGCATATTTGTCGATGTTTTGATATTCATTCAGCACAAACATCAAAAGATGATACCAGCATTTCCCTTGATAATGGTATAGAGGTATCAGAGAATCTTTGTCAGGTATTTTGTACTTGCACGTTGTGTTTATCGTCTTGGATAAAAGAAGTAGTACCCGCGCGCGGTCTTTTAGGAGCTCATTCCTGTACTTTTCAAGAAAGTCGGGAAAGAAGTCACTCTGCAAAAGAGCGCTTATTATATCTGTGGTGTAATTTCCTCCATTATTAGTGTTAATGATTTTTTCGCATATTTTTATTGCGACAGTTCTATCCGAATCTATTTTCTTCTTTAACCAACTTGTCAGGTTGTAACCTTTTGCAAATTCGGGAATTTTGTCAAGAAAAACCGAAATATTCCTTTCATCTTCCCAAACCTCATGCAGGATGCGTTCAATGCCCCAGTCAAGAAATTGGTCATGTGCGGCGGTACAAAAAGTGTCGTTATCTAGGGACAGAAGAATTCCATCACTCTTAAGTGAAGCAAAGCCTACTGGTTCTATGGAGCGCGTTTTGACAATGTGGGAGCTGCGCTTGCATACTTGCTCAACATATGTTTCAAAGGCTTGAATCCTTCGTGTGGCCAGTGCCTCCCCATATTTTCCCTTGATGACATTGAGTGCTATATCGGTTGTGCTTGTAGTGCCGCCGGATTTGAGAAAAAGACTGAGATAGAACAAATTTTGGTAGAAGGAAAGATCTTTCTGATATTGTGGCTTTCTGCCAAACGTGGATAAAATTGAATTGACGTTTTCTTCCGAAATTCCAGGAACCTCAATTAGGACACTTTGAGGATATTGAGCGTCTCGTAAAATATTTTGAAGCGCAACAAGATTTTCGGTTCTGATAGTAAAAAGAATCTTCCATCCTTTGCATATAAGCTGTGTTAGTTCATTTAGAATTCCATACAGTCCGGCTGAGTGGAGAATATGCTCTGCTGAATCAAGGACGAGGCATTTGTCCCAATTAGGGTATTTTGCATTGTGTGCATTATCAAAATCTTCAAGCGTCCAGTTAGATTGCCCGTTGCATAGTAAAGTTGAAGCACATATGCTTTGCAGATATTGGCCTCTACGATAACAAAAAACTGTATTTTTATGACAATCTTCCGCGATTGTACGTACTAACGCCGATTTACCTGTCCCGCTTTCTCCATGAATAATAACAAGAGGGGCATTTTTAATTGCCAAGACGATGGTCGTTTCCAACTCTTGACGTTCTAAATGGAATTGCTGGTCTGATGTATGAAGCCCGTTTTGTGCATACAGGAAAAATTCGCTTTGCTGATTTTTTTCAAAGACAAGGAGCTTCTTAGATACCTGTAGTGGGTCAAAGAAGTGCTTGTAAGCAAGTTCGTGTTTAGCAACGAGATCTAAAATTTGTGTACCCATCCGCATAACAAGATTCAGCCCGTTCTTGTTCGCGCATGCTTTTATTTCACCTTCTGTTCGGGTGATGTCATGACCCTTCTGCGGATTTCCGAATTCAAGATTGCAATAGAAATACAGAACGGTTAGCTTGGGATGACGTTCTTTCGCTGTGTTAATTGAGGCGATAACATCTTCTTTATCTATCCTGTTATCGTAATGTTTTGCTTGAAATCCAACGAACTCTCCATTGTGTTCAACAGGTTCGGTTTCAATCCCAGCTTGATTTTTTCTCTGTTGTGGCGGGGCATCAAGGGATAACTCTGCCGTGAAAAGAAGCCTGCACAAATGCTCAAAGGCCGCATTCGGGTTTGCCGCATTGAGGTATCTGAACTGCTCCCAACTAGGGAAAGGCTGATTCATAAGGTGTTATTGTGGGGGGATTCTATTTGCGAGAAAGTGCATTCAAATTAGCAACGACGATGCCGACGAAGAGGTTGAGGATGATGAAGCCGCCGAGAACCATGTAGGAGAAGAAATAGAGCACGGCTTGCCAGCCGAAGGCTTGCGGGGTGGGACCGCAGGGGATGGGGGCGGTGGATGGGATGATGTGGCTGCCGTAGTAGGCGGTGCCGAAAATCTCTTGCCAGCCCTCGAAGGTGAGCAGACCGCCGAGGGTGATGAGCGCCGCGCCCAAATCCCCGAAGCGGGCGGGGTCATTGCCGCGGAAGAGCTCCACGCCGAGAACGGCGTACACATACATGAGAAGCAGGAGCAACAGGCAGACACCCAGCGAGGGCACAATGCTCGCCATGAGCGCGTTGATGATGTGGCGCAACTGCGCATGCGCGGAGAAGAGGCGGCCGAGCTTGAAGAGACGGAACAAACGCAGCGTAATCACTCCGCTCCCCATGAAGGGCAGGGCAGAGAGCACGACGACGATAAAATCAAACACGTTCCACCCGTTCTGAAAGAAGCGATACCACCCCTTGCCGCCCGCCGCGATGCGCAGCAGCATCTCCGAGCAGAACAGCACGGAGACCACCGCATCCACCACAAAAGACGCGCTTTCCCACGCCGGGCAGGACAAGCCCACGCCCACGTTCACCGCAGACAGCACAATCAACACCGCCACTACCCACTCAAAGGCAGCACTCGAAATCAACGTAGAAAATCTTTTGTTCATCTGCCCCGACCCTAACACGAAAGACTTTTTTTCACAAGAAAAAAGCAGCCAAGCACATGTGCGCTTGGCTTGTATGTTTGTGAGTTGGGTTAAATATTGTCATTATAGATTGTTTCCATTGCGTTCTCGAAATCAGAAACAGAAAACTTCTGAGATTCAATGAGATTTTTAAGTGCTACTCTAATCTTTGGAAAGAAGTTCGGTGTGCTATCTTGAAATACGTAGGAATGATTGAAATTTCCTATTTTAGGACTGACAATCAAGGGAAGTTCGTGTATGCAAAGTTCGGTGCGAGATGGGTCGAATTCAATTGTTATTTCGTGAATCGGAATTTCTTTTAGCTCAGTAATAAAAGCTTCCCAATGTTCTATATTGTTTTTCATGAATGGATTGGCCATATCTTTATGATATCAAGCCGCAGCGGATACTTCAATGTTGTAGAGTGAAGAGTTTTTGTGTAATACGATAACTATGAATGCTCTGCAATTAGAATACTGAGATTTCATCGGAATGCAGCACTATTTATTCCCCTGCGCTAGTTATGCACGCGCAGAACATTTACGGATTTGCACTTTGTCCATTGTACATTTCCGCCGCGCGTTAAGCGCAGCGCGTGAGGAAGCCGAGGAGGGTGCAGAGGGCGGCGGCGAGCCAGAGGAGGGGCTTGTGTCTATCGGGTACGGCGGGGAGGGCGCCGATGAGGAAAAGCAGGAAGGCAACGTAGAACCACGGGGAGAGAGCCCAGAGGTCATGGGTGAAACGATGGTTCCTGAAGAGGACGGAGAGCATGGGGTAGGGGTTAGTAGCGGTACTGAAGGAGCACGTTGAAGTGGTCGCCGGCGCCGGGGGTGGCGATGAGGTGTTGGTCGGCGGCGTTGTCGGGGTGGGCGTAGTCCTTCAGGAAGTCACGCTGGCTCATGTAGGCGAGCTTGTCACCGACGCAGGATTGGGCGAGGGTGATGATGTCCGAAAAGTTGATGTCGGCGGTGATGTCGCAGTGGCCGGCGAGGGCGGGGAGCTCTTCCGCGCTGAGAAGCTGGTGGGCTTTGTAGCCGCGGAGGGTGCCGGCGGGGCGGCGGTGGTAGAGGGTGTCGTTCAGCTCGCCGTAGTCGA
>CALBJX010000054.1 GCA_937893015.1 uncultured Verrucomicrobiales bacterium
ACGCTGATGAAGCGCGGTACATTCTCAGGGCTTGCTGTAGCCACGTTTTTGGGCATCTCTGTCACGTTGACCTCTTGCGGCGGCGGCGGAAAAGAGGATGCCGGGAGTGACGGCTTCAAAATTACGGCGGCTCAATTTCGCTCCGGCGCTCGCGGTTTTTCCATTCAGGCTAACTCCGGTTGGGAATTCTGGTCGGATTCCTCCGAGACATCTGCCACCGATTATACTCTGCCTGACAGCGATGTAGCAGCAGGAACCATCGTAACGTACGGATACATGCATTACAGTTTCACGGGCAATCGCTCTCAGCTGTATGGACTCATGCGCTATACCTACGATGCTGTTGCTAACAAGGGTATACTCCGCTATAGTATGGACACCACCAATCTGGGGAATATCGACGGCACGGACACTGCCGCCGAGGTAACATACATGATTAACACGATTCATAAAGACCCGTGGGGGCAGGGGTTCGGTGATGGAGTGGGCCCCGATGGTGCGCAGGGAGCGGGTGGCGAAAACCCGGATCCCATTGAGGGCGATGATCTTTCCACCCACATTAAGCACACCGTGGTCGAGTTTGATTTCAACACAGGAACCTGCATATGGACTTGCGGTTGCGGACACCCCAGCCAAACAATGGATTTCCTGATTCGCCACAAATAAGCGTTTCAAACAGCGTTTTAAAAGGCTGCTTCCATGCAACGGAAGCAGCCATTATTGTTCTGGTCGTAGATGATGCGCAAGAGGAGCACAGAATCTCAAAGTTCCAGAATATCAAATGTTCCTGAACGTATTTGGTTAACGATGACATCCGTGCCGGTGATGGCCCCGCCGTCTTCACCGAAAACATGGGTGTGAATGCCGCCGATATCGAACGACAGTACCGAACCATCCGGAATTTCCGTCGTCCATGTACGGGTGTCGAAGTTCAGCGTCAGTTTCAAAGGGCCTGCCAGCTGCAAATGGGGATTGACCTTGCTCGGAAACCCCAAAAATGCGGTGAACCCTGTTTCTTTACTGTAGCTGAACCCGGTGTAACCTACATAGATGGTTACGGCTCCTTGTATAGGGGCCGCGTCATCCTGATGCCCCGCCAAGCCGGACAATGACACCTGATACTCTGCCCCCGGCGCAGAGCTGATACCCATATCCAAGGGGTAGAGATACCCCCAACTCTGCGAGCTGCCGTTCACCAAATCTTCTTCGCAGCGGAGAATCATCCCCGACCCGGCCTGCAGGTAAATCGCCTTTGAACCATTGATGAGTTGGCGGTAGGTAATCCCCCCGCGGTCATTTTCGTCACCACCCCCACCGCATGAGTTCAGCGTCAGCGAGGTGGTGCATACGGCGGCAAGAGCAAGGCAGAGTGTGGCGGCCCGCTTCAACAAAAA
>CALBJX010000055.1 GCA_937893015.1 uncultured Verrucomicrobiales bacterium
CGTACATCGTACATCGTACTTCGTACATTCAGTTCGACAAACTGCTCATTTGTCGGACAAAAGCTATTTCCATAAAAAAATCCCCGCACGGCGGATGGCCGAGCGGGGATTGTTGTCATTGTTTGGGGAAATCAATAGCTGCGGGCCCAGAGCACGCGGCGGGTCGTAGGCTTGCCCGTCAAGATGCAGGGCGCCGCATCGCCCGTGCCCATCTCGCCCTGCGGGATGCAGCGGATGGAGATACGCAGGCTCTTCGCGAGCTCTTCTTCCTGTTCGGGTGTGCCGTCCCAGGGGCAGAGCAGCCAGTCGGCATCGCCCTCGCCTGCGAAGTTGGCCTTCAGCTCTTCGAGGCTGTTGCAGGTGCGGATGTGGGAATCGCGGAAGTTCTTCTGGCGCGTGAGCAGGCTGTCCTGAATCTCCTGCAACAGGGAGACGGCGTTGGCAAGGAACTCGTCTTCGGGCACAAAGCTCTTCTCATTGACGGCCTGATCGCGGCGGGCAATGCAGAGAGAGCCTTTTTCGAGGTCGCGCGGGCCGATTTCGATGCGCACGGGCACGCCCTTCTTAATCCACTCCCACTTCTTGGTGCCGCCGTTGAGGTCGCGGTCGTCCACCTGCACACGCAGGGGCATGCCGTGGAAGCTGAGCGCAGAGAGCTTGTCGGCCAGCGCGGCGCAGTGGTCGAGGATGGCCTGCTTGCTGTCCGCCTTGGGGGTGACGGGGATGATGACAATCTGGCGGGGAGCCACGCGGGGCGGGCAGACAAGACCGTCATCATCAGAGTGCGCCATAATGAGGGTGCCAATCATGCGCGTCGAGACGCCCCAAGAGGTCGTCCATGCGAACTGGCGCTCGTTGTTGCGGCCGGCGAAGGAGATGTTCTGAGCCTTGGCGAAGTTCTGACCGAGGAAGTGGGAGGTGCCGGCCTGAATGGCCTTGCGGTCCTGGACCATAGCCTCCACCGTGAAGGTGCGGACGGCACCGGGGAAACGCTCGTGCTCGGTCTTTTCACCGGGGATGGAGGGCACGGCCAGCACGTCGCGCTGGAAGTCCTCGTACACCTTGTGCATCACAGCCGTTTCCTTCTCGGCTTCCTCGCGAGTCTCGTGGGCGGTGTGGCCTTCCTGCCACAGGAACTCGGCGGTGCGCAGGAAGATGCGGGGGCGCATTTCCCAGCGCATCACGTTGCACCACTGGTTCACCTTGAAGGGGAGGTCGCGGTAGCTCTCCAGCCAGCGGGAGAAGGCGGCACCGATGACGGTCTCGGAAGTGGGGCGGATGACGTACTTGTCCGTCAGCTCACCCGCGGGAATCATTTTTGTTTTGCCCGTCTCGGGGTCCTTGACGGCTTCGAGGCGGTGGTGCGTCACCACGGCGCATTCGGTGGCAAAGCCTTCGGCGTGCTCGGCTTCCTTCTCCAGATACGCCACGGGGATGAGCATGGGGAAATAGGCGTTCGTGTGGCCCGTGCGCTTGAACTCGGCATCCAGCTGCTGCTGGATGAGCTCCCAGATGGCATAGCCCCACGGCTTGATGACCATGCAGCCGCGCACTTCGGAGTTCTCCGCCATATCGGCGGCCTTAATCACCTGCTGATACCACTCAGGAAAATTCTCAGCGCGTGTCGGGGAAATTGCATTCTGCTGTGCCATGCGGGCATTCTAGGCAAAACGAGCCGAAAGTCAAGCCCGAAATGCCGCGTGTGACAAGGGTTTTACGGGAACATTACCCCTGCCCTTATCGGCGGCGCGTGCCGAAGATGGACTTGCGCACGACGGTCTCCGCCTTCTTCGCCTCATCCAGCTTGTGGATACGCTCCAGCGCGGCGTCGATGTTCTCGCAGATGTTTTCCATGTGGAGCTCGGAGACGAAGGGCGAATCCTTGCGGATGACCTGCATGGGCTGCGGCTGCACACCGCAGAGCAGCAGTGTCACACCATTCTCATGGCAGTACTCCAAAAAGTCCTCCAGCACATGCAGACCCGTCGCATCCAGCGCGGGAACGAGGCGGAGGCGCAGCAGGACGTACTCGATATCGTGCTCCAGCGTGCGGAACACCATATCCTTGAACTGCTCCACGGCGCCGAAGAAGAAGGGCCCCTGCACATCAAAGATTTCCACGTTCTCCGGCACTTGGCGCAGATAGCGGGAGCGCTCGGGAACTTCTTCGGGGTCGTCGCCCTCGATTTCGCTCTTAATCTCTTCCACGTTGGATATCTGCGCCATGCGACCGATGAAGAGCAGCGCGGCCATGACGACGCCCACCTCCACGGCGACCACGAGGTCAATCACCACCGTGAGCAGGAAAGTGGTGCAGAGCACGAGCGCGTCCTGACGCGGCCCGCGCAGCAGGTGCAGGAAGGTGCCGACCTCCGCCATGTTATAGCACACAATGACGAGGATACCCGCCAGCGCAGCCAGCGGCACCATCGTGGCGTATTCCCCCGCCAACAGCAAAATGAGCAGCAGCGTGACGGCGTGGATGAGACCGGAGACGGGGGTCTTAGCGCCGCAGCGGATGTTGGTCGCCGTGCGAGCAATGGCTCCCGTGGCAGGGAGACCGCCGAAGAGGGCGGAACAGATATTGCCGATGCCCTGCCCGATAAGCTCCGTATTCGGATGGTGGCGGGAGCCCGTCATACCATCCGCCACACTGGCGCTCAAGAGAGACTCGATAGCAGCGAGCAGAGCAATCACGAAGGCGGGCTGAATCAGCTTGGGAAGGTGCTCCCACTCAAACTCAGGCATCGTGGGCATGGGCAGACCATGCGGCAGCTCGCCGAAGCGGGACCCGATGGTCTCCACCGGCAGCTCAAAAACCTGGCATATCACCGTGGCGACCAGCATGCCCACCAGCATGTGCGGTGCGCGGGGGAAAATCTTGTGCGTGAGGAGGATGAGCGCAATCGTCAGCAGCGTGATACCCACCGCCCAGGGATTCATGGTGTCGATGTGGGCGAGGTAGCACTGCCACTTGGCGAAGAAATCCGCAGGCACGCTTCCCGCAATCTGCAACCCGAGGATATCCTTCACCTGCGTGCAGAAAATCGTCACGGCGATACCGGAGGTAAAGCCCGTGGTCACGGGGTACGGAATGAACTTGATGAGCGAGCCCATGCGGAAAATGCCGAAGAGCACGAGAAAGAGGCCCGCCAGCAGCGTGCAGAGCACCAACCCGCTCACACCGAAGGAGCCGACGACGCTCGCAATCAGCACCACAAAGGCACCCGTAGGGCCGCCGATTTGGAACTTGCTGCCGCCGAACATCGAGATCATGAAGCCCGCGACCACCGCCGTCACCAGACCAACGGCAGGCGTCACCGCCTGGCAGCCCACGGCAATCGCAAAGGCCATGGCGAGCGGCAGCGCCACCACACCGACGGTGAGTCCTGCGCCGAGGTCTTTCGCAAAGGAGGCGCGGTCATAGGAACGGAGTGATTTGAAAAGAGCGGGAGCGTGCATGAGAGCGCAGACTATACTCCCCGAAAGCCCCGCTGTAAAGCCGAAAATCACATACTGTTTGTTAGGCCGATGTCGCGCTTCTCCCTTGACGCGGGGCGGGCTGCGGCTAGAATAGGGGCAAACACAACCCACCGCTATGGCACATCAACAATTTCAGACGGAAGTCCGGCAGCTGCTGGACATTGTGATTCACGCCTTCTACAGCGACCGCGAAGTCTTTGTGCGCGAGCTGGTTTCCAACGCCTCCGATGCTCTGGAGAAGCTGCGCCTCAAGCAGCTCACGGAATCCGCCGTGTACGAGCCCGAACGCGAGCTCCGCATCACCATCACCACGGATGAAGAGAAGAAAACCCTCACCATCGCGGACAGCGGCATCGGCATGACGGAGGCCGAGGTGGTCGAGTTCCTCGGCACCATCGCCCACAGCGGCACCAAGAAGTTCCTCGAAGCAGCCAAGGAAAAGGGCGGCGCGCAGGACCTCATCGGCCAGTTCGGCGTGGGCTTCTACAGCGTGTTCATGGCGGCGGACAAGGTGGAGGTCACCACCCGCAGCTGGCAGCCCGATGCCGCCCCCGTACACTGGGTGAGCGACGGTCAGGAGGGCTATGAGCTGGACGCCGCCCCCGCCGACACGCCGCGAGGCACGAGCATCCTCATTCACCTGAAGGAAGATGCGGACAACTTCTCCAAGCCCGAGCACGTGCGCTACGTGCTGGGCAAGTACAGCAATTTCGTGGGCTTCCCCATCGATTTCAACGGCGAGCACCTCAACACCGTGCAGGCTATCTGGATGAAGAACAAGAAGGACGTGACCGAGGAGGAATACACCGGCTTCTACAACTTTATCGCGCACACGGAGGGCAAGCCCCTCACGCACATGCACTTCTCGGCGGATGCCCCCATCGTGCTCAACTCCGTGCTCTTCGTGCCGGAGGAGAATCCCGAGATGATGGGCTTCGGCCGCACGGAGCCCGATGTGGCCCTGTACTGCCACAAGGTGCTCATCGACAGCAAGCCCGACAAGCTGCTGCCCGAGTGGCTGCGTTTCCTCTCCGGCGTGGTGGACAGCGAGGACCTTCCGCTGAACATCTCCCGCGAGATGCTGCAAGACAACTCCCTGCTCCGCCGCATCTCCGGCATCATCACCAAGCGTTTCATCAAGCACCTCACGGAGCTGGCGAAGAACGATGCCGAGACCTTCGAAAAATTCTGGCGCGCCTTCGGCCGCTACATGAAGGAGGGTATCGTGACCAGCTGGGAGCACAAGAACGAGCTCGCCAAGCTGCTGCGTTTCGAGTCCACCTTCACGGAGGCGGGCAAGCTCACGAGCTTCGATGACTATATCTCCCGCATGAAGGAGAACCAGAAAGACATCTATGTGCTCTACGGGGCCTCCCGCGCCCATCTGGAGCACTCCCCCTACCTCGATGCGCTCAAGGCCCGCGGCTTTGAGGTCTGCTTCTTCACCGAGGGCGGCGACCCCTTCGTGGTGGACGGCCTCATGAAGTACGGCGAGAAGGATATCAAGGCCATCGACCGCGCGGGGCTGGAGCTGCCCCCGATGGAGGATATTTCTCCCGATACCCCTGCGCTGGATGAAGCCTCCGCCAAGACGCTGACGGACTGGGTGACGGAAACCTTCAAAGACAAGTTCAGCAAGGTGAGCACCACCGACCGCGTGACCAGCGCCCCCGCCATTGCCCTGCAGGCGGAGAACGACCTCACGCCCGAGGTGAAGGCCTACCTGCGCGCCATGGGCCAGGAAGTGCCCGAGACGCACCCCGAAATCGCCTTCAACCCGCGCAACCCCATCGTGCTGAAGCTCGCCGAGCTGCAAGCCAAGGATGCTGAGCTCGCTCAGCTGCTGGCCACCCAGCTCATCGACACAGCCCTGCTCCGCGCCGGCATGCTCGAAGATCCCGCCTCCCTCGCCGAAAACAGCCAGAGCCTGCTCGAAAAGCTGTTAGCGAAGGCCTGAACAGGAACAACAAACCACCCGCGTTCCCCTGAGGAGCGCGGGTGGTTTGTTTCGTATCAATCGTCAAAAGACTTACATACCGCCCGTAAAGTCAGCCTCGGAAGGCTCGTCATCCGCAGGGGCTTCGTCATCGTTTGCGGGGGCGGGATTGGCCGCGTCGGCCTCCAAACGATCGATGACGGACTTCCAGTCCTTGATAACGGATGCATGCTGCACAAAGATGGTCTTGCCGCTGCGATCCACGAGAATGGTGTAGGGGATGCCGGGCACCGGTTGATTGCCGGGCAGCTCATCAATCTTCTCATCCTTGCACCACACGCCCGCGAACTTGGCCTTATGGCTCTTGAGATAGGCCTTGGCATCGTCCAACGTGCGGTCATGACCGATGAGGATGATGTCGCAGCGGCCATCTTTCTTCATCTTCTTGTGGGCTTCCACCAACTCGGGCATCTCTTTCTGGCACGGGCCGCACCAGCTGGCGGAGCAGAGGTAGAAGTAGTACTTCGCCTTGGGATTGGGCTTACCATTAAAGCTCTTGAGCTTCTTGAACCCCGTGAGCACGGGGTTGGCATCGCCCAAAGCCGTGACAGTATCCTTGCTCTTCTTCTTGGCGGCAAAAGCAGGAGCGGGGCTCAGCACAGCGAAGGCGAGCAACAGAGCGCAGAGAAAACGCAGGTGTTTCATGCATGTAGTATAGCAGCATGCCACCTGCACCTCCAGTCTTTTTTTCAAAGGGTGCGGGATTGACAAGCCCTGCGCCCTTCTCTATACTGAATGCGAGTGATCAAAGCGCTCACAGAGATTGTCGCAAGTTCACCTGCCTTTGCGGGGGAGCTCGGTCGTCTACGCCTCGGCGGCACGCGGGAGGAGCCCGTGGTCTGGGAGCGCGTGTGCCCCGCTGCCTTCTCCTTCGCCGCGGCCATGGTGGCCGCCCAAGCCGCTGCGGATAAAAAACACCCGCGCCGCGTGTGGGTGGTGGCGGATGCCCTGCCCATGCAGGAACGACTGGCCGCCGAATGGGCGCTGTGGAAGAGCACGGAGGCCGTCTTTGTGCCCGAGCAGGAAATCCACATCAACAACGGACTCTCCGACCCCGACCTCGCCGCCGAGCGACTGGATGCCCTGCGCCGTATCTCGGGCAAGCCGCGGCTCGCGCAGGCCGTCATCGTGACCGCCGCCGCATTGCAACAGCAGGCCCCTTCCTTTGCGCAGGAGGCAGGAGTAACGCTCGTGCTCAAGGTCGGCGAACAGCACCCGCTCGACCGGCTGACCGCCGAGCTCACGGCGCACGAGTTCGAGCGCACGGACCAAGTCATCTCCCGCGGGCAGTGGAGCCTGCGCGGCGGCATTTTAGACGTCTTTCCCCTGCAATCCGCATGGCCGCTGCGCATCGAGTTCTTTGATGACGATATTGAGAGCATCCGCGCGTTCGATGTGGATTCCCAGCTCTCCTTCCGCAAGCTGGAGACGGCGGAGCTGGTGCTCGATGAGCCGCCCGCCGACACCCTGCTGAAGGATTGGATTGCCCCCGAGGATTGGATTGTCGCCCTGCCCGGCTGCGGCATGCGCGGTGATGTGCAGGTGTTCGAACTGCCTCCCGACCGCGAGGATGTGCTGCCCGACATCGACACCGTGAACGCGGGGGATGCCGCCGCTTTTGTCGGCACGCCGCTCGGCTCCTTCGAGACGGGCGATTTCGTGATGCAGGAGGCGCGCCGCGTGCTCGCCCGCCAATCGCTGCAGCAATGGCGCGAGCAGGGCTGGCGCGTCGTGATGTTCTTCCCGCACGAGGGCGAAAAGACGCGTTTCGAGGAAATCTGCGGCGAGGATGAAGCGTGGAACAGCGTGCAGAGCCGAGACGGCGACCTGCCCTTCGGCTTCACCGTGCCCGGGGCGAAGCTCGCCGTGCTCTCCGCCGCGGAGATTTTCGGCCGCTACTCCTCCCCCCGCGCCCACCGACAGGATGAGCGTGCCGAACGCATGCGCCGAGAGCGTGCCCAAGCCCCGCTGCGCGAGATAGCCCCCGGCGACCTCGTGATTCACGCCGCGCACGGGCTGGGCAAGTTCCAAGGCATCGTGCGCGATGAAAAGACCGGCGAGGAGGAGCTGCATATTCAATACGCGGGCGGCGTGCTGCTGCGCATTCCCCTGCAACAGAGCCACCTCGTCTCCAAGTATGTGGGTCTGGGGGCCAAGACACCCGAGCTGAGCAAACTGGGTGATGCCCGCTGGCGGCGAGCCTGTCAGGCGGCGGAACGCGCCGTGGCGGACTATGCCGCGCAATTGCTGGAGGTGCAGGCCGAGCGCGAAAATAATAACGGCTATGCCCACCCTGCGGATTCCTCGTGGATGTGGCAGTTCGAGAGCGGCTTCCCCTACCGCGAGACGCCCGACCAGCTGCGTGCCATCAACCAAGCGAAGCACGACATGGAATCCCCCCGCCCCATGGACCGCCTCATCTGCGGCGACGTGGGCTTCGGCAAGACGGAGGTGGCCATCCGCGCGGCCTTCAAGTGCGTGACGGGCGGCAAGCAAGCTGCCGTGCTCGCGCCCACCACGGTGCTGGCCGACCAGCACTACCGCACCTTCCGCGCCCGCATGAGCGAGTACCCCATCCGCATCGAGCTGCTGAGCCGTTTCACCACCCCCAAGAAGGTGCGCGAGATTTTGGCAGGTCTGGCGAGCGGCGAGGTGGACCTCGTCATCGGCACCCACCGCCTCATCTCCAAGGATGTCGTGTTCAAGGACCTCGGGCTCGCCGTCATCGACGAGGAGCAGCGTTTCGGCGTGCGCCACAAGGAGCAGTTCAAGCGCATGTTCCGCATGGTGGACATGCTGACACTCTCCGCCACGCCCATTCCGCGCACGCTCTACGTGGCCCTCATGGGCGCACGCGACATGAGCACCATCGAGACCGCCCCTCTCAACCGCCTCCCCGTGCAGACCGCCGTCTGCCCCTACAACGAGGAGCTGATTGCCCGCGCCATCGAGCGCGAGCTGGCCCGCGGCGGGCAGGTCTTCTTCCTCCACAACCGCGTGCACGACATTCACAAGGTGGAGGAGACGCTACATCGGCTCGCGCCGAAGGCCCGTATCGTCGTCGGCCACGGGCAGATGGACAAGAGCGATTTGGAGTGCATCATGCGCGATTTCGTGGCGGGCAAGGCCGATGTGCTGCTCTCCACCACCATCATTGAGAGCGGCATCGACATCCCGAACGCCAACACCATCATCATCGACCGCGCGGATCGCTTCGGGCTTGCCGACCTGTACCAGCTGCGCGGGCGCGTAGGCCGCGGCGGGCACCGCGCCTATGCCTACCTGCTCCTGCCCCGCGAAGCCCTCGTCACGGGGGATGCCCGCAAGCGAGTGTCCGCCATCAAGCAGTTCACCGAGCTGGGCAGCGGGTTCAAGATTGCCATGCGAGATCTGGAAATCCGCGGCGCGGGCAACCTGCTCGGCACGCAACAGAGCGGGCACATCGCCGCCATCGGCTTTGAGCTCTACTGCCAGCTGCTGCGGCAGTCCGTGGAGCGTTTGCAGGGCAAGACACCCACCGTGCGTGCGGAGGCCACCTTCAAGGCGGATTTCCTCTGCCTGAGCGAAGCCTCCATGGCCACCCGAGCCGATGCGGACAAGCTCATCGGCGCTTTCATCCCCACCGCCTACGTCACCAGTGCCAAGACGCGCATGGAGTGCTACACCGCCCTCGCCCGCGCCTGCACCACGGATGCCGTGGATGACCTGGAGCGCGAGTGGACAGACCGCTTCGGGCGTCTGCCGAAAGAGGTGCGCCACCTGCTCACGGTACAGAAAATCCGCATTCTTGCCACGCGCCGCGCCGTCACCGCCGTGGAAATCAGCGGCCAAAAGCTGCTGCTCACCCGCAACAACGACTACATCCTCATCGACAAGCGCTTCCCGCGCCTGCAAAAGCTGCGCCATGCGGATAAGTTGCGCGAGACCCGGAAGATGCTGGAGACGATGTAATGAGCCTCAGCGCGTGTAGAGCACATGGGTGAAACCCGCAAAGTGCTCCAGCTCCTCGCGGCGGGAGAAGAGGTGGGCGAAGGGAGGGAAGTAGGTATCGGCTTCGTACGCCCCCTGCACTTCCGAGACATGGAGGGCTGAGAGCCGCGGGAGCATGAGCGCGTATATCTGAGCACCGCCGATGACCATCACTTCCTCGTCTTGCAGAGAAATGTTCTCCAGCTCGGCAATATCGTGAATGACAATCGCCCCCTCCGCCGCAAAGGAGGCATCGCGGGTGAGCACGATGTTCTGCCGCCCCGGCAGAGGCTTCCATTTGCCGAGGGATTCCCACGTCTTGCGCCCCATGAGGACGGGGTGCCCCATGGTCAGGCGTTTGAAGAGTTTCAGGTCTTCGGACAGGTGCCACGGCATGGTGCCGCCGAGCCCGATGGCGCGGTCGGAAGCCATGGCGACGACGGCGGTGAAACGCGGACTCATACGGAGACGGCAGCTTTGATGTGCGGGTGCGGGTCATAGCCGACCAGTTCGAAATCCTCAAACCTGAAGCCGTCAATCTCCGTGACGGCGGGGTTGAGTTTCATCACGGGCAGCGGGCGCGGGTCGCGGGTGAGCTGCAATCGCGCCTGGTCGAGGTGGTTCTTGTAGAGGTGCAGGTCGCCGTAGGTGTGGATGAACTCGCGGGCTTCGTAGCCGCAGACCTGCGCCGTCATGAGCAGCAGCAGGGCGTAGCTGGCGATGTTGAAGGGCACGCCGAGGAAGAGGTCGCAGCTGCGCTGGTAGAGCTGGAGGCTCAGGCCGTGCTTCTCCCCGGGCTTCTGCGCGGGGATGACGCAGAACTGGAAGAGGCAGTGGCAAGGGGGCAGAGCCATGCCGTCCACCTGCGCCACATTCCATGCGGAAACGAGGTGGCGGCGGCTCCAAGGGTTATTTTTGAGGCCGTCGATGAGCTTGGCAATCTGGTCGATGCTGCCGCCCTGCCCGTCCGGCCATGCACGCCATTGCGAGCCGTACACGGGGCCGAGGTCGCCGTTTTCATCCGCCCACTCATCCCAAATCGTCACCCCGTTCTCTTGGAGGTACTTGATGTTGGTGCTGCCCTTGAGGAACCAGAGCAGCTCGTGGATGATGGAGCGCAGGTGCAGCTTTTTCGTCGTCAGGCAGGGGAAGCCGTCGCGGAGGTCGAAGCGAGCCTGTCGCCCGAACACGCCGATGGTGCCCGTGCCCGTGCGGTCCTCGCGCCCGACACCATTGTCGAGCACGTCGCGGAGCAAGTCGAGATACTGCTGCATGGCGGAGTCCTACGGGATGAAGATTAGAGAGCGAGTGCGGCGCGAATCTGCTCGGCGTACTTGGCCGCCTTCTCCGCGAAGCTCAGTTCGGGCTCCTTGTAGAGAATGCCGCGGGAGACATTGATGGTGGGGGGAGCCACGCGGGTGCCGCCCATGAGCGCGGAAAGGTCGCCGCCCTGCGCCCCGAGACCGGGGATGAGAAGCGGTGCATCGGGCAGGTTCGCCAGAATCTCGCCGTTCGCGTTGGTGAGGCCCACCACCATGCCGACTTCCGTCGCAGCGTGTTCCGCCTTGGCGCGCAGCACCATGTCACCCACCAGTTGGTAGACCTTGCGGCCGTCGGCGAGCGTCTGCTGCTCCACATCGGCGGAACCCGCATTCGTCGTCACGGCCAGCAGATACACACCCTTGCCGGGGCGGTCGAGGAAGGGGGCGAGAATATCGTAGCCCATGAAGGGGTTGAGCGTCACGGCGTCCACGTCCATGCGGTCGAAGTAGGCCTGCGCGTAGTATTTCTGCGTTTCACCGATGTCGCCGCGCTTGGCATCCAGAATCACGGGGATGTCCTTGGGCATGTCGGGCAGCAGCTCTTCCAGCAGCTTGAGACCGGGCAGGCCCATGGCCTCGAAGTAGGCGATATTGGGCTTGTAAGCCGCGGCGTAGGGGGCGGTTTCGCTCACCACCTTGCGGAGCCAGTCGGCCAGCTCGTTCATATTCTCGGTCTGCGGGCGGGGATCAAGACCCACGCAGAGAGCGGAGCGCGTAGCCTTGATGCGGGCGGAAAGTTTCTCGGAGTAATTCATGCTGCGGGGAGTATAGCAAAACAGGCACCACCCTTCAAGCACAACTTCCGCGCGTTCTTCCGTTCCGCTTGACTTCCCCGCCGCCCGCATCAACTAACATACGAACATGAGCATAACCTTGGCTTTCTCCCTCCCGTATATCGGTTTCACCGGGATTCTGAAGGCCGTATTGCCGGTTTATGCGTTGGTGAAGTTCCTTCGCCGTCATCCTTCTCGACCTATCGAGTTGGCGTACACGGATGCGGAAAAGGAGAGTTTTCTGAAAGCGGTCGAAGTCACGCGAGCGACAGCGAGCCTAACTCAACACTTCCAACATCCACCTTCCGACCTCCAACTTTCAGAAGACCTTCGTCTCCCCGACAAACTGCTCATTTGCATACATCTTACACCACCTCTCTCCAGTCGAGGCGCTCGCTCATGGGGGCGCAGACGAGCTGTGTGGGCAGTTGCAGCTCATCGAGCGTGCGGCGCATGCAGCGGTAGGCCAGTTCGGGCGTGTTGCATTCGGGGCTCAGGTGGGCGAGCACGAGGTGTTGCAGCCCCGCGTGGGCAATACTGCGGACAAACTCCGCCGCCTGGGTGTTGGAGAGGTGCCCCCAGTTGCCGCTGATGCGGTTTTGCAGGGCCATGGGGCGGCCGCTTTCCGCGAGCATGCGCTCATCGTAGTTGGATTCCAGATAGAGAGCATCCACGCCCGCCATCAGCGGCTGCACCCCGCGCAGGATGCGCCCCGTGTCCGTGATGTATCCGAGGCGTTTGCCGCCGTGCTCGAACACATAGCCCAGCGGGTCGAGCGCATCGTGGCTGGTGCAAAAGGGGGTGACGCTCAGCTCACCCACCTGCACCGTCGCGCCCGGCTCCAGATAGGTAAAGACCGCGCTCGGCACGGCCTCGCGCAGGTCGCGGGAGAGGTAGCGGCTGCAATAGAGGTGCATGCCCCCACGCTTGCCGAGAATCCCCAAGCCGCAGATGTGGTCCGTGTGCTCATGCGTGATAAAGATGCCCGAAAGCTGCGCGTAGGACAGCCCGCACTCCTCCAGCCCCTTGCGAATGCGAGTGGCGGAAATGCCGGCATCAACGAGCACATGCGTGTTGCCCGCGGAGATAACGGTGGCATTGCCCTTGCTGCTGCTGGCGAGTACGGAGAAGCGTATCATATGCGCCCAGCATAGCATATTCTCCCGCCCTTGACAAGGGGAGCCCATGCCTCAGTTCGCAAGAGGTGCGCAAGAAGCGTCTTCGGAGACGGCATGGTAATCGCCGTGAGACTGAGGATTGTTTCAGCGGGACGACTTACCCCGAACAAAGAGGGAGAGCAGCCAGAAGACGACGAGCCCGGGCAGATGAAGGATAAGGAAATACCAAGGAGCGGGGCCGAGGTAAGTCAGGATACTGCCGGGCGGTGCATATTGCGTGAAACCATAGTTGGTGCCGAGCAGCAAGTTCACGGGAATCACGCAACACATGTACACATCCATGAGGGCGAGCGTCAGCAACATGTCCCACTTGCGGGTGCGCCAACCCAGCAACAAGGGCAAAGCCAGAGCAGCCAGAAACAGCGAGCCGTGTGACAGGAAGAAGAAGAAATATCGCGGGTGAGGAAAACCAAAAGTGAGTGCGGGGGTGATCAGTGCCTGCACGCTGGCCGTGAGCACGGAAAAATAAACCATGGCACTCGCCCACTTCGACTGAGTCCACAGAGCATAGGCCGAGACAAACATCATCACGGAGCAATAGTGCAACGGCAGATATTCTCGATGGGGGTCAGGTGCCGGGTCCCATGCGCGGTAGATGAACTCCGCCGCCGTCAACAAAACCATGATTACGGCAAGGTAGCGACAGAGGCGTATGCGGTCGACTTGTCCGCAGCGGCGACCGCCGACAAACAAGGCTGCCGCAACAAGGGCGAGCACACACAATGCCCCCCAATGGGCTGCGCCCCAACGGACGAATTCAGGATCAGCTTCCATGAGAAGAAACGGGGTGAGCAGCAGCGCCGCGCGACTGCCACATCTTGGCAAGGTGAGCACAGGTCATGAGCTGCACCTGGTGGAATATCATGAGAGGCAACAGCAGATTGTTATCCACAGAGCCGAAGATGGCGAGCATCATGGGAGCACCGACGGCAAGACTTTTCTTCGAACCGCAGAAGACAATGGTGATGCGGTCCGCACGGGAAAAGCCGAGGAGCCGGCTTACACCATACGTCGTTGCGTGAATCACACAGAGCAACAACAGGCAAGCGAGAATAAGTCCGGCAAGTTGCGCCCAGTGCAGCTGCGCCCAATAGCCGCCTGCCGTAGCATCAGAGAATGCGGTGTAGACCACGAGCCAAATCGTGCCCTTGTCGTTATAGCCGATGAGTTTTTTGTGTACATGCACCCACGTTCGCAACCAACGCTGCGCCATCTGACCGAGCACAAAGGGCAACAACACCTGCAAACAAATTTTCGCCACGGAATCCAGACCCACATCCATTCCCCCGCCATTCGTGGCAAAGAGCAGGCTCACGAGAAAGGGCGTCAGGAACACCCCCATCAGACTGGAGAAAGACGCCGCACACACCGCGGCGGGCACATTGCCGCCCGCTACGGAGGTAAAGGCGATGCTGCTCTGCACCGTGCTCGGCAGACAGGCCACATACACCAGGCCCATGAAAAGAGATGCCCCCACCAGAGGCTCGACAAAGGGTCTCGCCAGCGGGATAAACAGCGGGAAAAAGACGAACGTGAAGAAGAACACCACTGCCTGCAGGCGCCAGTGCAGCAAGCCCTCCATCACCGACTTACGCGACAATTTGACACCATACAGAAAAAACAACAGCACAATTGCCACATTCGTCATCAGCGTGAAAATCTCCGCCCCTGCGCCATGGCAAGGCAACACCAGCCCCAGCACCACGCAGGTCAGAATTCCTGCGGTAAAGAGGTCAAAAGGCGCGAAAATTTTGCGAAGAAAAGACACGAGAAGAAACTTCGTCTGTTTTACATCGGGAAACAGGGCAGAGTCAAGCCCTATTCGCGCCGTCGTCGCGTCACCCGGGCGCGCGTCTCCCAAAGCTTCAAGCCTCATACTTGAAATCTCGCGGTTTTGCCCCCGCTCGGTTTGCCTTGACTAATTTTAGGGGCGAATGCTAAACTCGGGCTTCCATGGAACGCGATACCCGCAAAACACTGGCTGCCGTCTCATCCGTCATCTGGAGTGCCCTGCTCACCCTCCTGAAATTCATTGTAGGGCTCATGACGGGGTCCCTCGGCATTCTCTCGGAAGCGCTGCACAGCGGGCTGGACCTGCTGGCGGCGGCGGGCACGCTCTTTGCCGTGCGGGTCTCCGCCCTGCCCGCGGATGACGACCACCCCTACGGCCACGGCAAGGTGGAAAACCTGATGGCCTTGGCGGAGACGCTGCTCCTGCTGCTCACCTCCGTGTGGGTGGTGCGCGAGGCAACCCTGCGTCTATGGAGCGATGACCCCGCTGCGCTGCATGTCGAGACCTCCGTCTGGGCCTTTGTGGTGGTCGTGGTGTCAATGGCGGTGGACATCAGCCGAGCCCGCATGCTGCACCGCGTGGCGAAGGAGACCAACAGCGCCGCACTGGAAGCCGACGCCGCCCACTTCGCCACGGATATCTGGAGCAGTGCTGCCGTGCTGCTCGGCATTTCGGGCGCGGCACTTGCGGAGTTCGCCGTGGAGGGCTCATGGCTGCACGCCGTGTTGCTGCGAGCGGACGTGCTCGCCTCGCTCGTGGTGGCGCTGTTCATTCTGCACATCTGTTACATTCTCGGCCGCAAATCCGTCAACAGCCTCATGGACAAAGCGGACAGTGCCAACGGCAAGCGCATCCGCGAAACGATGGCACGCCGCATGCCCACCTATCCCCTGCTCCGGCTGCGCGTGCGCGAAGTGGGCAATAAGGCCTATGTGGACATGGTGGTACAAGTGCCGAGCGACCTGCATGTGGACACAGCCCATGAAATTACCGAGGCGATTGAAGCCCTCGTCTCCGACATCCTGCCCGAGGCAGAAACCATTGTCCACATTCAACCCGCGGAACACACGCCGCAGACGCCGGAGTTCATCATCCGCCGCATTGCACTCACGCACCGCTTCGGCGTGCATGGGCTCGTGCTGCTCAACACGGAGGAGGGGCTCGTCGTCACGGCGGATTTGGAGCTACCGAAGGACGCCACCCTCGCGGACTGGCAGGTGCCCGTGGAAGCCTTCCGCCGGGAGGTAACCCACCACCTGAACGCCATTCGCGTCTTTGTGCATGTGGAGCCCAGTCTGCGAGAGATAGCGACCAGCCTTGAGCCGCTCCCCGAGGACTGGGAAGAACAGGTGCGCACTGCCATGATTCGCACGGGCGCCCCCATTCCCCGCCGCATCGAATGTTTTGCCCTCAACGAACAGCGACTCTGCACCATCAGCATCCCCATGGAAAAAGAGCTGACAGTGGAGCAAAGCCACGCGCGCCTCACCGCGCTCACCAAGCGCCTGAGCGAAGAGCTGCCCCCCCTTGCCCGCCTGATGGTCACCTATTGCTGAATCCTGCAGCGAGGCAAATCTGTCCGCCAAGAGCAGAACAACAAAAATCCCCCACTTGACCTGCTTGACGAGCCTCCGTTTTTCGTGTACCCTTATGGGCATGAGATGCTTCGGTTCTTTTATCCTGCTCTGCGCTGCCGTTTGCCTGTCGGCCTGCACCCTGCTGCCGGAACAGCAGCAGGAAAAGGAGAATAGCGACAAGGAGCCCAAGATGGTGGTTCCGCCGCCCCTGCATCTCGGCGCGGTGCACCAAGTGTACCCCGAACAGGGCTTTGCGCTGCTGCGCATGATCGGCCCCGTTCCCGCCCCCGGCACCACGCTCATCTCCCACCCTGCGGACGGCTCCAACGACCGCGTGGGCAACCTCTGTGTATCCAATGCCACAAGCTCCCGCAACGGCATCATTGCCGCAGATATCCGCTCGGGCACCGTGGTGAAAGGCGACCGCATCTTCCTGTACCGCGAGATTGCCGTCCCCGAAGGACAGGAGCAGGAGGACGATACTCAACCGGACGATGCGAACATAACAGCGGACGACACGATTGTCGCAGAGGATGATACGCCTGTCACCCCCCAACCGGCACCCGAACCCGAACCACAGCAAGTGGACACGACCGTGCTGCCTGAGGACAACACACCTGCCCCCGCACCGAGCGTCAACACGCCCGACGGCATTCCCGACAGCATCCGCGACATCCCGGACAGCATCAACGACTGGGACAACATGTAACACACTCTTTTTATGCGACTCCAATACTACGCAGACGAGGACGGCAAGAGCGTCATCGGTCTCTGGGTGCCCAAGCGCGGGTGCTTCATCGATGTGACGGCGCAGGAAGAACAGCTCTGGGCGGCCATGAGCCCCGAGGGCAAGAAGCTCCGCAAGGAGATTGAGACCTGGATTTCCAAGGGTGCGGCGGACGGCGTGCCCGTGGATATGGACGGGCTTGTGCTCTCCTCCGCCCTGCATATGCAGCCCGCCACGATTGCCTGCCTCGGCAAGTGCTACAAGGCGCACGCCATGGAGTTCAGCGGCGATACGCCCACCGAGCCATCCCTCTTCCTGAAATCCGTCGGGGCCATCGCGTCCGACCTCTCCTATGTGCTCAACCCCGCGGGCGCGACCAAGCTCGACTACGAGGTGGAGCTGGCCGTCATCATCGGCGACACGCTGCACAACGCGGATGCGGCGGAAGCCAAGCGCGCCATCGCGGGCTACACGCTGATGTGCGATTACTCCGAGCGTTCCTACCAGCTGGAGCACGGCGGGCAGTGGACCAAGGGCAAGAGCTACGACACCTTCGCCCCCTTCGGTCCCGTGCTCGTCACCAAGGATGAAATCCCCAACCCCGACAACTTGGATCTGGAGCTGCGCGTGAACGGCGAGCTGCGCCAGAAAGCCAACACAAGCGAGCTCATCATGCCCGTGGCGGAGCTGGTGGCCTATGTCTCCCGCTTCCTCACCCTCAACCCCGGCGATGTGGTCTCCACGGGCACCCCCGGCGGTGTCGGCATGGGCATGACTCCCCCCTGCTACCTCAAACCCGGCGATGTGGTCGAGTTCTCCTGCCCCGCCATCGGCAGCGTGAAACAGGTGGTGGAAAAGGAGTAATGGGAATTACAAGTTACAAATTACAAATTGGAAAATTCGGCGCGGCTCCGCCGCGCGAAGCTCCGAGCCCTGTCTGACGTTCCGTCAGACAGGGCTTTTTGGGAACGCGCGTGTTGGGGGAGGCAAACTCAGACATTTTTCCTTTTTTAGCGTGCATTTCGGGGTTTCGCGTCTTATATGAGGGTATGAACGTGAAAACAATCGCCGCTGGGTGCCTGTGTGCGCTCATGCTTTGTGCCTGCTCGCCGGGTGCCGATTCCATGGAAAGCCGGATGGCCGACACAAGGGTCCTCTTGGATAAGCACAAGGAGAATATCAATCAGGACGGGCTCAAGGAGACCTTGGCGGGCGTGGAGAAGAACGATGCCGAGGCCGAATGGAAGCTGAGTGGGCTGATGTGGAAGATGTTCACCCAGTCCGCTGACGACACCGCCAAGATTCTTGAGCTGGAGAACTTCTGGCTCCGCAAAGCCGCGGAAGACGGCTGCCCCTACGCCATGCTCGATTTGGCCGAGAGGGTCAACGGGGTGATAGAGCTGCCCGCAGAGCAACGGGAGGAGCTGGCGCACAAGGGTGTTGAGCTCATTGAAGCCAAGGCAGAAAAGACCGCGTTGGATATAGGCTATCTCCGTAACTGCTATGAGAATGGCATCGGGGTGGAGAAAAACCTTGATACCGCCCATCAGTGGGCGCTCCGAATCTGCCCTTTTTAAAATGGCTCTCTGCCGGATTTTATGGAAGGAATGATGTAAGCAGCTTTTCACGGATAAAGAACATCCGGCTTCGGAGTCGGGGGCTTAATCATGTCTTGTCCTTGCATCTGCGGCTTCGAGAAAGATTCTGTCCGGACATCGTTGAGGCATTACATTCATAAAATCCGGCACAGTACCCATATTTCTTATCACATATCGACAAATCCCGATTTGTCGTCCTTCCGCTCATTATTTCCGTGTTAAACTAAAAAAAATGTTGCAAGACGGCGCAATTTCCTTACAATAGAGGCGTTCGATTCTTTCAACCTTTCCCCTTCTCTCTCCACCATGAAAATCCTCGTCACAGGCGTTGCCGGCTTCATCGGCGAACAGCTCACGGAACACCTTCTCAGTCAAGGCCACGATGTGGTCGGTATCGACAGCTTCTTCGATAACAACGACATCGACATCAAGTGCAGCCGCATGGCTGAGCTGGGGGTCGACACCAATTTGCTGGCCGAAAGCAACGAAGTAGCGGGGCTCCGCGGCTTCCGCTTCGTGCGTCAGGATGTGATGGACCGCGATGGTCTGCTGGCCCTCTGCGAGAAGGAGCAGTTCGAGGCCGTCTTCCACCTCGCCGCCGTTACGGGTTCCTACTTCACCCGCCGTGCGCCCGCTGCCGTCTTCGACTGCAACATCTACGGCACCACCAACGTGCTGGAGGCCGCCCGACTGTACGGCATCAAGCACGTCATCTTCTCCTCTGCCGCAGCGGTGTACAACAACGGCGTACCCTGCCCCATCGTTGAGGACGCCCCCACGGATGCGCCCCTCTCCCCCTACGCCGCCTCCAAGCGTTCCGCAGAGCTCATCTGCCACGCCTACGCCCGCCAGTTCAACCTGCCCGTCACCATCTTCCGCTTCTTCACCGTGTACGGCAAGTGGGGCCGCAAGGACTCCGTGCCCATGCACGCCGTGAAGGACATTATGCAGGGCAACGAAATCAAGCTGCTCAACAACGGCTACATCATCCGCGACTTCACCTACATCAAGGATGTCGTGGTGCCGATGACCGCCGCGCTGTACCAGATGCCGCAGGGCAAGAACGGCGTGCCCTACGAAATCTTCAACATCGGCCGATCCAAGCCCGTGTCGCTCACCAACTTTATCAATGCCGCCGCCTCGGCCATGGGTAAGAGCGCCAACATCACCCTTCTGCCGGACTCCACCCTCACCATCGGTGAAGCCCCCGAAATCTACGCCGACACCACGAAGCTCGAAAACGTCATCGCCTACTCTCCCGAATGGGAATACGAGGAAGCTATGGCCGAATTCGTCGAGTGGTATCTCGCCAATTACAAGGTGACGTTCGACATGTAACCCGAACGCGCACCCACCTTACATGAACGCAACGCTCTACCAGCTCGCCAAACGTTTTCTCTTCTGCCTGGACCCCGAGGTCGCGCATGGTCTCACCCTTGCCGGTCTCCGCACGGCGGAACATTTACGACTCACGGGTCTCATCAACGGCACGCCCGTCAGCGACCCCGTGACCATCATGGGGCTGACCTTCCCCAACCGCGTCGGTCTCGCCGCGGGCATGGACAAGGAAGCCAACACCGCCGCCGCCTTCGGGCACCTCGGCTTCGGCTTCGTGGAGGTCGGCACCCTGACTCCCCTGCCCCAGCCGGGCAATCCCAAGCCCCGCCTCTTCCGCTGCATCCCGCAGCAGGCCATCATCAACCACATGGGCATCAACAACCCCGGCGCGGAGCGCGGCGTGGCGAACATCCGCCGCATGACGCGCTTCAACGGCGTGCTGGGTGTCAACATCAGCAAGAACGAGTTCACGCCCAACGAGGAGGCCCACAAGGACTACCTCACCTGCCTGCGCGCCGTCTGGGATGTCGCGGACTACGTGACCATCAACTTCTCCTGCCCCAACGTGCCGAACCTGCAGGAGCTGGCGCGCGCCAACTCCGCCGCGGACCTGCTCTCCCTGCTCAAGAGCGAGCAGGCGAACCTCGCCAACGACAGCGGGCGCTACGTTCCCTTGGTGCTGAAGGTGTCGCCCGATATGGGCGAGACGCAGATTCACGAGCTCGCGCAGGTCTTCCTCGACTGCCAGTTGGACGGCCTCATCTGCACCAACACCACGACCACCCGCTTCGGCGTGGAGGACCACCCCGCCGCCAAGGAAAGCGGCGGGCTCTCCGGCAAGCCCCTCTACAACCGAGCCAACGAAACGCTGGAAGCTTTTGCGAAGGAGCTCAAGGGCGAAATCCCCATCATCGGCGTGGGCGGCATCACCTCTGCGGAGGATGCGGTCACCAAGATTCGCCTCGGTGCCTCGCTGGTGCAGCTCTACAGCGGCTTCATCTTCAAAGGCCCGCAGCTCATCACGGACTGCGCCTCCGCCATCAGAGATATGCAGGGCTGAGTTCATCTCAGCCCTCTTTTTTCAGCTTGGCGAAAAAAAATGAGGCAGCAGGGCGGATTCCTCGCTTAAAAGGCCATAAAGAGAACCTTACTTTTCTTCCATGCAACATCGTCTTCTTCCCGCGCTTCTGCTTCTCCTGCTTGCCTTGAGTCTCACCGGCTGTCTGCCGATTGTTCTCTACGATAGCAGAGCGTACGACATCTCCCCCGCGGACTTTCCCTCGACAGCCTTTCGTTGCACCGTTCCCGGCAGATTGGTGTACTTGGATTCGGCTCAACGATGGGAATACTACAGAAACTATGGAAGCGTCCGACCACGCAAGGGAGTGATAGACATCAAAAAAGGCAGCCGAGTACGATTGAAGCAAGTGGCTGTCGAAGCATCAAAAGTGATGCAATACGGCTTGTATCGCTTTACATTATACGAAATCCGACTCACGTTTCAGGACAGCCGAACAGGTCAAAGCTTTTGCATTCGTCAGCATTTCGGTGAACACAGTCGAGCCTACTTGAACAAACAGGAAGTGCTCAACCGCATCATCCATGATCAAGCCGAAGCGGAGTTTCAGCTGCTGAAATAGAGGATTCCGCCGTCCTGATGGCGAGATTGCGAGCGCTCAGACCTGCCAAATGCCGCCGTTGCGGAGAGCGGCACTCAGGGAGTCGCGCACCTGCTGCGGCGTGTAACCTTCCTCGCGCAGAGAAAGCAGCGAGCGAGCGCCGTCGCGTTTGGCAAGGCGTTTACCTGCGTTGTCCCGCAGCAGGGCGTGGTGGCGATACTGCGGTGTCGGCAAGCCCAGCACGGCCTGCAGGGAGCGGTGGATGTGCGTGGCATCAAAGAGGTCTTCCCCGCGCGTGACGTGCGTCACCCCCTGCTCCGCATCATCCACCACCACGCAAAGGTGATAACTGGCGGGAAACTCCTTGCGGGCAAGGACAACATCACCATAGTCGCTCGGCACACAGTGCTGCACGCCGCGCAGCTCGTCCTCCCATTCCAAACAGCCGTAGGCGTCCTGCACGCGCTGCATATCCAGCCTCCATGCGTGGGCATCCCCGCGGGCCAGGCGTTCCGAGCGTTCATCTTCGCTCATGGCCTTGCAGGTGCCGGGGTACAGATAGCCGAGGGTGGCATGCGGTGCGCGACCGAGCTCGGCGAGCTGCTGCTTAATCTCCCCGCGCGTGCAGAAGCAGGGGTAAAGGAAGCCGCGTACCCGCAAATCCTCCAGCACGGCGGCATAGCGGCCAAAGCGATTACTCTGCACCATCACCTCGCCGTCGAAACGCAGCCCGAGCCAGGCCAAATCTTCGTACAGCAGCTCCGTCCATCGCGGATCCTGCGCCCGTTGGTCGATATCCTCGATGCGCAGCAGACAGCGCCCGCCGTGCGCATCCGCCACGAGTCGCGCCTCCAAGGCCGCCAGCAAATGCCCGACGTGCATCGGCCCGCTGGGCGAAGGTGCAAAGCGCGTGGTAACGGAAGCGGACACAAGCTCAGAACTTTGATTTCAGGATGCGGTCTGTGACGCGTTTCACGCCCTTGGCCGCCATTTCGGAGCGGGGGTAGAGGCATTGTGCACGATAGAAGTTGGAGAGGGCGGAGCCCAGCTCGCCGCGCTTTTCGGAAGCCTCGCCGTTCTCCAGAGCCTGCACAAAGTCGTGTGCGCCCAGTGCATAGCGGGCCAAGGCATCGCGGAAGCGGGAATCGTTCTCGTAGGCCTCGTTCTCCTGCTTCTGCGCGAGCATCATCTCGTAGGCCATGCAGGGCCCCATCGTGGCGTCCTGCGCAGCGGCGGCGTCGAACTGTTTCAGCATGCCGTCAATGGTGCTGATGATGGTGATGGCCTCCTTGTACTGCGCTTTCAGCTCAGGATCAAGCGCCACCACCTCGAACTTGTCCTGCTCGTTGTAGATGGTGCGGAAATCGCCGCGCTCCATGAGCACCTTGAACTCGTCCATCACGCCGTCCTGGCTGTCGATGCGCTCCAGCTGCTCGCGCCCCTCGGCCAGCTTGGGGTTGAGCGGCCAGATGGTCCCGGCCTCGGTGATGTACTTGTTGAAATCGTCCTCGTTGCCGGCTTTCAGCGCCTTCACGGCGTTGCGCAGGGCGAGGTCGCTCTGCTGCTTGCGCCCCGCACAGAAGGAACGCAGCAGAGAATCATCGAAATCCTTGTCCATCTCCTTCATGCGCTTGGCGACATCCTCCGCCGTAGCGAAATCGCGGGCATTGAGCGCCGTGAGGGTGCGCTTGCGGAGCGTCCAGTATTCCGCGATGCGCCCGCGCTTCTCCAAGGGGAAAGCGGCGACACTCTGCATGTACTCTCCCACGGCCACGGCCTCGATGAGGTGCTGCGTGGCTTCGGAAAGATGCCCCTGCGCCAGCAGGGAGGAAACCGCCTGCATATTCTGGTCCACCTCGCGGCGGGCGTTGGCGGCGACGGAGGCGAGTGCGCTCACCGTGGGGCTGGTGCCCGCAACACCTTGGAAGAGCTTCGCGGCCTTGGAGTTTTCGTCCAATTTCAGCGTCACATCCCCGTCGCGGAAGATGTGGCGGTAAGCATTGGCGCCGATGAGGGCGTGGTCGAAGCGGCGTTCGGCGAGGAAGGCGAGAATCATGCTCTGGTAGTTGAGCTTGGCAATCTCAATCTGCGCCATGGAGTCGGCGTCGTTCTTCACCTGCCCGGCCTTTTTCTGGGCCACTTCCTGCGTGTTGTGCGCAATCTTGTAGCCGTTGGTCGTGGTGGCATCCGCCGAGCTGCGGCCCTGCCCGTTGCGGGCGGAGACGGTCACGGAACGCCCGCGCCCCGTGTTGTGGTTGGTCATGCGGTTGGTATCCTCCACCAGCTTGTCGATTTCCTTCTGGGTCTGCGCATTCTGCTTGTCGCGGGAGAGATTGGCGTACTGCACCGCCAGTGCGCTGGCAATGCCGCTCGCCAAGGTGCCGCTCTGGTTGCCGTCCCCGGGGTAATCGTTGAGCTCATAAAGCCCGCGCCCGATTTGCACCAGCGTCTCGCTGCCCACCTCCGCGCGGGAACGCGCACTCTTCTGCGTGAGCTTCAGGATATCATCGAGACGTTTCAGGTACTTTTTAGATTCCTTGCTGTCCTCGGGCGTCTGGTAGAGGTATTTTTCAAAGCGGGCACGGACGAGGGCGTTGTTGCCGACATCGAAGAGCCCGCCGTTGTATGCCACAGTGTCGTTGGCAGGGTCCAACAGCGGCACCTCCATGCCGAGCAGGCGCACATCGGAGTTCGTGCCCTCGGGCCCCTTCTGCGCCCCGCTGAGGTCGAGGCGAGGCTGAGCGGGATTCTGCGCTGCATCCTGCTGCTGCGGCGCGGGCGCAGGGGGAGCGGGAGCCTGTGCCGCAAGCGGCAGCGGAACCCCGCAGAGAAGGAGGGAAAGACAGAGAAGATCAACGCGTTTCATGGGTATCGTCGGAGTTATTTGGTTTCAATCTTGCGGACGACGAGGATGCCCTTCACTTCCCGGTTGTTCTCATCGCGCCCCGTGCGGCAGTCGACGTCAAAGACAAAGGTATCGCCGCGCGTCAGGTTGACGCGGCTGTCCACACTCGCCGGCACCAACAGCGGCAGGCGCTCCTGCTTGTTGTCCGCCACGGAGACGGCCACCATGCGGTCGTTACCGAGAGTATCAATGTTCTCCACACGCGCCGTGATGCGGTAGCGGTTGCCCGTCAGGCGGGAGGCATCCGTTCGGTAGCCCGCGATGTCAAAGCCCGCATCGGACGTTTTGCCCGCCCCACCGGTCGACGATGAGTTCAATGCAACATGCAGACCGCCCCCGAGCACGAGCACCACACCCGCGCCGATGATGAACGGCATAGCCTGATTCGTGCCCTTACGGCCACTTTTGCGACTTCTTCTAGCCATAATCGTTAATCGGATAAAAGGGTTACTCCCAACGGGTACGTCTCACGCCGATGTAGGCCAACACCAACCCGACCACGATGTGTGCGGCAAGGACAATGTGGCAGAGGTCGGGCGAGGAGAAGGAGGTCTGAACAATGCTGTTGACGGCCTTCAACACCTCGGAATCCAAACCTCCCTGAATGCTGCCGCTCCACGCCCAATAGGCGGAGATGAAAGGCTGCGTCAGCTTCTCCACCGCATCAGGCAAGGCCAACACCGCCCCCGAGAGAGGAAGCTGAAAGCCCACGAGATAGATGCTCAACAAAGAAGCCTGCGCCGCCGTGCGGCAGTTGGCGGAAATACCGAGGCAGACACTCGTCATCGCGGCGTTGGCGAGCAACAGGAAGATAAGATGGTTGAGAGCATCTCCCCGCAACGGCCAGAAATACTGCACGAAAATGAACATCCACAGACTCTGCACCAACACCAGGGCCGTAAGGTAAAACGCTTTCGAAGCAACGATGGCGGCGGGCGAGGCTCCCGCGAACTTCTCCTTCTCCAGCAGCTGACGCTCACCCGCAATTTCAGAGGCAGAGTTGTTGGAGCCCATGAGCCCGAGCAGAATCACCTCAAACATGATGATACCGCTGACGGCGGACCCCACTTTAGCACGCACCTCCGCCTGCTCCTGCTGGGCTTGCATCTCGATGGCGATGTCATCGCCCATGCGATCCGTGAGGTGCATGAGCTGCTCCTGCCCCTTACCGGAGAAAAGAGCCACGAGAATCGGGAAAATGACAATCATGGCGAGCTGCAGAATCATCTGCGCACGATCGCGGAAGAGCAGCGAAAAACGCCGCTTGAGCAGCACCACAAACTGCGAGAAGAAACCGGGGGTGGAAGTCTTTCCCGCGGCATCCTCTTCTTCAGACGTCACGGGCGGGGGCTCCATACCGGCTTCGCGGAACTTGGCGATATGGTTGTACTCCAGTTTGGAGTAGTACTCCCCACGATGCTTCAACCAGCTCTGTCCCCACTCGGTGCGGTCGCGCAGTTGCAGGCGGGGGTACACCTCTTCAAAACCCTGAACGCCGAAGTAGTGAGCCATCGAGCTCGGATTGCCGTGATAGGCCAAACAGCCGTTCACCAGCACCATCACGCTGTCATAGAGCTCCATCTGCGCGAGGCTGTGCGTCACGGAGATAACGATGCGGCCACCCTTCATGCTCAGGGCATGCAGCAGCTCCACAATCTCACGTTCAGAGCGAGGGTCGAGCCCGCTGGTCACCTCGTCGCAAAGCAGAATCTTGGGGCTCGATACCAACTCCATGGCCAGAGCGAGACGGCGTTTCTGCCCGCCGGAAAGCAGCTTCACGGGGCGGTCGGCAATCTCTGTCATGCCCGTTTCCTCCAATACGCCGTCGATGAGGTCGTTGAGCGTATCAGAATCCGCCTTCACACGCAAACGCGCGGCGTTTTCCACGCATTCATCCACCGTCAGCTCCTCGTGTGCGATACTGAACTGCGGAACATAGCCGATTTCGCTCGGGTCAAAGTCACCATCTTCCTCCAGATTGCGGCCTTCCCACCAGAAGGAGCCGTCCGTAGTCTCTTTGATACCGGCAATAGCCTTCAGCAGCGTGGTCTTACCGCAACCGGAAGGCCCGACAATCGCCATAAAATGCCCTTTGGGAACACAGAAATTGATATTATGTAACAAGAAGAGCGACTCTTCCTCCCCCTGCTCTATCTCAAGTGAAATCTGACGTGCTTCCAACATAATTGTTCTCCTTTTTAAAATATCAAATTCCGCTGCAGGCAGCAAGTCAGAATTGTTTAAAAACGGAAAAAAGAACCCGAAGGCCGCATCGGGGCCTTCGGGTTCGGCAGAAAACGGGCAGCGCCGGCCTTACACGTCCACCACGGGGGCATCCGAGTCGTCGTCGCCGCCGTGGGCAAGGATGAACTGGAGGTCGTTGAGGTCGAGGCTGGAGGCAAAGCCCTCATCGCCGAGCACATTGGTGACGAGCTGGTTCTTTTGGTGCTGGAGCACGCGAATCTTCTCTTCCACGGAGTCTCGGGTGAGCAGACGATAGGCAATCACCTTGTTCTTCTGGCCGATTCGGTGCGTACGGTCGATAGCCTGACTTTCCACGGCGGGGTTCCACCACGGATCGTACAGGATGACGTAGGAGGCGGACGTCAGGTTCAGACCCGCGCCGCCCGCCTTCAGGGACAGCAGGAACACACTCGGCTCCTTGGTGGTCTGGAATTTTTCAATCTCCGCCTTACGATCCTTCGTCTGCCCCGTGAGGTAATTGTACGGGCGGCTTTCGGCTTCGAGACGGGCCTTGATGATTTCCAGCATGGAGACGAACTGGGAGAACACCAGCACCTTGTGACCTTCTTCGCGCAGCTGGTCGAGCAGGTAGAAGAGGGCATTGAGCTTGGCGCTGTCCTCGTCCTTGTACTTCGGGTCCACAAGACCGGGGTGGCAGCATATCTGACGCAAACGCATGAGCCCCTGCAGAATGGCGAAGGAGTTCTTCTTGACCGATTCATCGGAATCCACACCGAGCAGAGCGCGGCGGATGCGGTTGAGTTCGGCCTTGTACAGCTGGCGCTGCACACCTTCCATCTTGGCATACACCTCTTCTTCCGTGCGGGGCGGCAGATCCTTGGCCACCTGCGCCTTGGTGCGGCGCAGCAGGAAGGGTTTGAGGCGAGCCGCCAGGCGATTCTGGCTCTGAGAGTCCTTGCGCTTGTCGAAACGCTTCTTGAAGTAGGCGCGGCTGCCGAGCACGCCCGGCATGGCGAAGGCCATGAGCGACCACATATCGAGGAGGCGGTTTTCGATAGGCGTACCCGAAAGCACGAGGCGATTGTAAGCGGTGATTTCGCGGGCCGCTTTGGCCGCCTTGGAATCGGGGTTCTTAATCTGCTGGCCTTCATCAAGGATGACGGTCAGCCACTTGATGGCGTTAATCTGCTCGCCGCAGACGCGCAGCTGGGCGTAGTTGATGACCACCATGTCGTAATTGGCGAGAATCTCATCCACCACGGCCTGCTCCTTGTTGCGGATGACGAGCACGCGCACGCCGGGGGCGAACTTCTCCGTTTCGCTCGCCCACACATCCAACACGGACTTGGGGCAGACGATGAGCACGGGGGGCACCACGACCTTCTTGCGCCCCTGCTTGTTGCGGCGCTGGTAATCCTCGCGCAGCCAGAGCATGTAGGTAATGGACTGGATGGTCTTACCCAAGCCCATATCGTCCGCAAGAATACCGCCGAAGCCGTTCTCCGCGAGATAGGCGAGGAAGTGGAAACCTTCGACCTGATAGGGGCGCAGAGTGGCTTGCAAGGTGCTCGGCACGTCGGGCTTGACATCAATCTTGATTTCCGCCGTGCGCTCTTTAATGCGCTGCCACGCCTTCGGGTCGAAGACATCCGCGGCTCGCGGGTCGGCCAGCTGCAGGGCGTGCATGCGGTGCGTTTCGCCCGAGAGATCGAAGGGATCGAGGCCGAGCTTCGTCACGGCGTCGCGCTGGGCGTCGTCGAGCTTGATTTCCAGGCGCATCCAACGGCCGTCGTCCATGCGGACATAGCCGCCGCGAGCAGAGACGAGGGAGCGTATCTGCTCCTTGGTGAGCGTGACGCCCTCCACATCGATGACGACGCGCAGGTCGAACCAGTCGATTTCCTGATTCACCACCTCGAAGCGAATCGCCGCCGCCACAGGGTCGGCCAGCAGGGATTCGAGGTTGCTGTCCATCTCCACCCTGATGCTCTTGGGAATACTCTTAGCCCACTCGGCAAATTTTTCGGGGAACTGCTTGGTGATGCGGCTCTTGAAGGCTTCCTGCTGCGTGTCGTAGGTGAAGCTCATCTCCTCCAGCAAGCCGGGGATGGGATAGAGGTGTTCACGGATGAAGCGCAGCAGCGTGCCGTCCTTCACGGCCTGTTGCTCCACGAGCTCCCAGTCATCCTTGCCGAGACGTTCGCGGCGGCGGCCGGGCTCATCCTGTGCAGAGACCTCCAGCAGCACATGCTCCGTATCGGCGCTGGTGAGACCGCGCACAATCTTCATGGTGAAGGTGGGGCGCAGGTCGATGTCGATGACGCGCTCCTCCATGCTGGGCGGCAGGGTGGCGCCGATTTTGCGCAGGAACTCCACGCCGTCCAAGCTGTCGATGACAGCCTTGGGGATGGAGTAGCGGGGTTCCACTTCCGTGCTCTCCAACCAGCGAGGCGGGCCGGGGAAGACGGTTTCGTCGGACTGGTAGAGCTCCACCTGCCCCGGCAGCTGGCGGACGGAGTGCGTCACCAGCACGCCCGCGGCGGTCACAAGCTGCAGGCCATAACAGTCGGGCACGATGGGGTCGTCGATGCAAATCCACTTGAGCGGCTCCTGCACCACCTTGAAGTAGCACTCGTCGAGGTTGACGAGGTAGCCCTTCAGCGCGGGCTGGTGGAAGAGACGATTCATCACGCAGCAGGCCGCTTCCTTGTCGAGGTCGAGGATGACGGTCTCCTCGCGGTCGGCGTAGTCGCTCAGCACATTGAGCAGAATGTCCGTCTGCGGGTCGCATTTGAGCGCACCGCGCAGGAACTCGTCCATCAGGGCATCCAGCTGGTTGCGCTCGCGGATGGCAATCCAGTCCTCATCAGTCTTGAAGCGGTATTCGAAATGAGCCTCGTTGATGGTGGACACGAGACGCATGTGCATCGGGTGGCGCGGCGGCTGCGGCGGGCGCTCGTTGACGCTCTGGATGCGGTCGTACCACGTGCCGATTTCCTTCTTGCGCTCCCACTCGCTGATTTTGCGCTGCACCTTCTCAAGGTCGGTGACGGCGTTCATGAAGTCGGGGTAGGCAATGCGCTTCTTGGCAAAGGCGTAGGCGATGTAGTTCCAGAACTCGAGAATGTTGCGCGGGGGCGTGGGCCAGAGTTCCAGCGCCTCGTAGCCCGTGATTTCCCAGCGGGGGTTGAGGCGCACGAGATCGTGGTCGTGCAGCTCCTGCTCGATGGCGAAGCGGCGGTAGCGCTTCTCCAGCTTCACCACGAAGTCGGCCTCGCGGTCATCGAGGTCGCGCCCCAGCTTGTCCTCCAGCACATCGGACAAGGGTACTTCGTTGAGCTCGTTCGGGCTCTCGGGCATGTTGGCACCGCGGTAGAGACGCTCCACCATGGTGGCGATAAGGCAGGCGCCCGCCACGCGTTCATCTTCCGCGGGGCAGGAGCCGAACCAGCGGTTGCCCTGCAAACGCAGGCTGGTGCGGAAGACGCCGCTCTTCGTTTCGACACGCCCCTGAATATACAGGTGATTGCCGAAGATTTGCGTCACGGCGCCGTCACTCTGGAGCTTTTCACCCTCATTGCGTACCGACTCGGGGTATGCATTGAGGAAGTTGAGTGTCGCGCGGTCAGGATTGAGTGCTGGACTTAACATGAGTATAAAATCTATCTGGTAGTGCTCCGCTCATGTGTTCAGGCGGCCTTTGTACAGCTCACGCCGCCACACGTCAAGCGGGCATGGTTTAATACTACCATGTTCTGTTGATTTGTTCAAGATTCCTTTGAAAGTTTTTTTGATTTTTTTGAAAAAAGTCAACTGACATTCCCTGCGCTTGCCTACGCGGGTACGGGCGGGTACAATGCGCGGCATGAAGCGTTTTCTCTCTCTGGTTCTCTCCGCTGCGGCACTGCTCACGGGCTGCGCCACGGCACCCGCTCAGTTACCCGCGGACTGCCGCCAAGCCATCATCGGCATCACAGAGGGGTGGAATGATTCTCATGCGACGCTGAATCTTGTGCAGCGCAACGCGCAGGGCAAGTGGGTGCGCGTGCTCGGTCCCCTGCCCGCCCGCCTCGGTCGCAATGGTCTTGCTTGGGGACGCGGTCTGCACACGAATCCGCGCAATGCCGCGCTCAAGAAGGAAGGCGACGGACGTTCCCCTGCGGGCATCTTCGCCCTCGGCGGCCTGTGGGTCACCAACCCGACGCCTGTGCAGCACGCTGCGGGTATCCCCTATGTGAAGGTCGGCCCCAACGACCTTTGGGTCACGGACCCCGCCATGCCTAAGCTCTACAACCGCTGGGTGCGCCTGAACCACCCCGCCACAACGCCGTGGGAGCTGCATGAGCAAATGCGCCAGACGGACTACGCCCACAGCATCAAAATGCTCGTCTGTCACAACACACCCGAACGCCGCGGCGGAGCCGTGGTGAACGGCGGCAGCTCCATCTTCTTCCACATCTGGCGCGAGGACGGCGGCAAACCCACCGCAGGCTGCACCGCCATGGCAGAAGAAAACCTGCGCGCCCTCATCGCTCGCCTCAACCCCGCCCTGCGCCCCGTCTACGTGCTCCTGCCCCGCGAGGAATACGCGCGACTGCGCACGGCGTGGCAGCTGCCGTAACCCCCTTCTCCCCCATGTTCTCTGCCGAACAAAGGGGGATTTGTCGAACTGAATGTACGAAGTACGATGTACGATGTACGAAGTTTGAGT
>CALBJX010000056.1 GCA_937893015.1 uncultured Verrucomicrobiales bacterium
CGGGGGCGGGAGCCGGAGCGACCTCGGGCTGCTTCTGAGCGACCACGGGCTTGGGTTCGGGCTTCGGCGTCTCAGGGGCAGGAGCGGGGGCGACCTCGGGCTGCTTCTGAGCGACCACGGGCTTGGGTTCGGGTTTCTTCACCTCGGGGGCGGGAGCCGGAGCGACCTCGGGCTGCTTCTGAGCGACCACGGGCTTGGGCTCGGGTTTCTTCACCTCAGGGGCGGGAGCAGGGGCAACTTCGGGCTGCTTCTGCGTGAAGAACGTGCGACGTTCAGGCTTCGGCGTCTCTGCCGCCGGCGTAGGCGGCTCGGGGAGATTGACCTCGGGTGCCGGAGCGGGCGCGAGCTTCTTCGCCTCGGACGCGGGGATGCCGTTGATGCCCTCTTTGCTGACGAGTTTAGGTGCAACGACAGGTGCAACTACGGGCGTCGGCGGTGCAAGGCGGTGGATGCGGGCATGCCCGTCGATAACGTCACCCTGCTCCTGCTGTTGGCAGGAGACATAAGCGAGGGCGGAGAGAGAAAGCGCGAGAAGAGCAGTTTTATTCATGATGCGGAGAGAGGAAAGAGAAGGGGAGCGGTACCGGCCCATGCGGCAAGGCAGAAGGCGATGGTGAGGATGCTCATGGCGATGAGGAGCGGGTCGTTCTTGGCGGGACGCGCTTCTTCGTTCGGGGCGGAGAGCAGGGCACAGACACCTGCCACACAGGCACCGCACCACAGGAAGAAGTACAGATTGCTCCAGAAGGGAGACGATGTTGCAAGGACGATGGAGGTAGGACCATCCGCACCGCCGATGGAGCCCACGTCGTGCGAAGCCGTGAATGCCTCGGCGGCCTCGGGCGAGACCTGTTGCAGGATGCGGAGCCCGTAGAAGGCTGACTGCGGCAGCACGGCGAGCAGGGCAAACTCCGGGCGCAGGCGTTTGTTGGTGTACAGGCGCAGCCAAACGACCGCCCAGAGCCCCACGGCGAGCGCAGCGGCGCAGACGAGCTGCCACTGCCATGCCCCACAGAGCTGCGGCACATTGTTGAGTGCCAGAGCCAGCGGGGCGGCGCAGTAAATGTAGGTCAGTCGTTTCACGCCATTCAGAGTGCTAACTCCATGATTTGTACATCGTACATTGTACTTTGTACATCATTCATGCCTGCGGCTTCCACTCGACCTTGTTCTCGGGTTTCCAGAACTGTTCGAGGGCGTAGAAATCGCGAACTTCCTCACCCATGACGTGCAGCATCACGTCGATGTAGTCCAGCACGGTCCAGAGCCCGTTGGCGGCGCGGTCGGCATAGACGGCGTCCACCTCGTACTTTTCCCAGATGTCTTTCTCCACGTCGCGCAGCACGGCGCGCAGGTGGGGAACGGAGGTGGCGGTGCAGACGATGGCGAAATCCGTCAGCGAGGAAGTGCCGCGCAGATCGTACACGGCGATATCGGTGGCTTTGGCGTCATCCGCCGCCGCAGCCACGGCAAAGGCGAGTTCTTGAGAGGTCATGATGGTAGGTAAGGGGGATTAGTGTTGTTCTTCCGTTTCGGAGGCTTCCGACACTTCGGTCGTTTCTTCAGGGCTTGTTTCCGCTGCAGGCGTTTCGGGTTCGGCGGGAATCTCGGGCGGCTGTTCGCGGACGGGCGGGTCGCTCATTTCACCCGTCTCCAGCAGCTCGGCGACCTGCTTGCCGCTCAGGGTTTCAAACTCGATGAGCTTGTCCGCGATGAGCAGAAGGCGTTCCTTGTTCTCCGTGAGAATGTCCAGCGCACGCTGATAGTTCTCCGTGACGATGCGCTGCACTTCTTCGTCGATGATTTGCGCGGTGTGCTCGGAGAAGGAGCGGCCCTGCACCATGTCGCGGGCGAGGAAGACCTCGCTGTGTGCGCCGCTGCTGTATTCCACGGGCCCGAGCTTGGGGCTCATGCCGTACACGCAGACCATCTTGCGGGCGATGGATGTGGCTTGCATGATGTCCGCGCGGGCACCGCCGGATACGTCCCCGAACACAACCTGCTCGGCGCAGCGGCCGCCCATGGCCATCACAATGTAATCAAGGAGCTCGCTTTCGTACTCGCTGTGCTTGTCTTCCTCCGGCAGCATCATGGTGACACCCAGCGCGGGACCGCGCGGGATGACGGTGACCTTGTGCAGCGGCAGGCTCTTGGCCAGCGCGGTCTTGAGCAGGCAGACGGCGTGACCCGCCTCGTGCACGGCGGTGTTGCGCTTCTCCTTGTCAGAGATTTCCAGCGAGCGGCGTTCGCGGCCCCAACGCACCTTTTCGCGCGCTTCTTCCAAATCTGCCTGAGCGACGGCGGTGGCGTTGCGGCGGGCGGCGATGAGCGCGGCCTCGTTGACGAGGTTGGCGAGCTCTGCTCCCGAGAAGCCTGTCGTGGCGCGGGCGATGGGGGAGAGGTTCACCCCTTCCGCCATCTTAATTTTGCGGGCGTGCACCTTCAGGATTTGCTCGCGCCCAGCGGCATCGGGCAGGTTGACCTGCACCTCGCGGTCGAAGCGACCGGGGCGGAGCAGGGCGGGATCGAGCACATCCACGCGGTTGGTGGCGGCGATGACGATGACGTTTTCGTTCGCGGTGAAACCATCCATCTCCACGAGCAGGGCGTTGAGGGTCTGCTCGCGTTCGTCGTGACCGCCACCCACGCCGTGACCGCGGTGGCGACCCACGGCATCGATTTCATCAATGAAGATGAGGCAGGGAGAGTGTTTTTTCGCCTCGGCGAACATGTCGCGCACGCGGCTGGCACCCACACCCACGAACATCTCCACGAAGTCGGAGCCCGAGATGGTGTAGAAGGGCACTTCTGCCTCACCCGCGATGGCGCGGGCGAGCAGGGTCTTACCCGTGCCGGGAGGCCCGACCATGAGCACGCCCTTGGGGATGGTGCCGCCGAGGTTGCGGAATTTCTTGGGATTGCGCAGGAACTCGACGATTTCCCAGACTTCCTCCTTGGCTTCGGAGATGCCCGCCACATCGTTGAAGGTGACGCGGTTTTTGCCGGGGTCGAGCAGTCGGGCACGGCTGCGACCGAATTTCATCGCTCCGCCGGGACCGCCGTTCTGGCTGCGGAAGAAGAAGACGAAGAGCGCGACGAGCAGAATGACGGGCAGGCAGTTGATGAGCAGGACGGACCATGTGTTGCTCTCCACCTTGTAGACGGCGTTGCTGCCGAGCAGGTCACGCACTTCCTTGCCTTGGAACTCGCGGTTGAAGACGACGCGGACGGCCTCCACCTCGCGGGCAATCACCTTGCCCTCGGGGTTCTTGCGGTACTGGCCCACGATGACGCACTCCTTGCCGGAGGTGTAGATGACGGGCGGATCGGGGCGGAGGATGATGCGGCCTTCTTCGCCGAGGCGGGCGAAGTCATCCGTGCTCCACACTCGCTCGCCGCCCTCCGTGTCGGGCGCCCCCGTCTGCTGCTCGGCGGTGATGCCGAAGCGGTTGCAGAGCGCACTCACGTTGTCGGAAGCCGTGAAAGGCATGTAGAACTTCGCCGTGGGGAAGTTCGGCTTCTTTTTGTAGAGGTAGGCCGTCAGTGTGCTTTCGTTCGTCGCGTCGTTGGTGGTGACGACCACGGGAAAATCCTTGGGCTGCGTGAGCACCACGAGACCTTCGCGGAAGTCCTGACGGAAGGCATCCATCGTGATGTTGCGGGCGGAGCTGCCCATGCCGCCGTCCATCGTGAACGCGAGCAGCAAGATGCCCGAGATGATGGCAACGAGGATGAGCACGCCGTAATTCGGCGAACCCGAAGAGGAATCAGGCTTTTTTTGAGGAGGAAGAGGCATGGGAAGATGTACGATTTACGATGTACGAAGTACGATTGGAAAATTCGGCGCGCTGCGCACGCAGAAAAGATTTTAAAAGGTGAAAAGGTGATGGAAAAGGTTTGTTTATGGCATGAAAGCAGAAATGTTCGTCATGCGGGCAGCTTTATTGTTTTCTCCCCGCGCGAAGCGCGCAAATTCCAACTTCGTACATCGTACTTCGTACATTACAGCGTATGTCCCATTCTATCCCGTTTCGTCTCCAGATAGTGGCGGTTGTCCTCGTTAGCGGGGATGCTGATGGGAACTTGCTCGACGATGTCCAGTCCGTGACCGGAGAGCCCCACCATCTTCTTGGGGTTGTTGGTCATGAGGCGGAGGTGGCGGATGCCGAGGTCGCGGAGGATTTGGGCGCCCACGCCGTAGTCGCGCAGGTCGGGGGCGAAGCCGAGCTTGATGTTCGCGTCCACGGTGTCGAGCCCCTGCTCCTGGAGCTTGTAGGCGTGGAGCTTGGCGGAGAGCCCGATGCCGCGGCCCTCTTGGCGCAGGTAGAGAATCACGCCGCCTTCCTGCGCCACGCGGCGCATAGCGGTGTGCAGCTGGCTGCCGCAATCGCAGCGGCGGCTGCCGAAGACATCACCCGTGAGGCACTCGCTGTGCACACGGCAAAGAACAGGCTTTTCGGGGTCAATCTCGCCGTGCACGAGGGCGAGGTGCGTCTGCCCATCGATGTCGGAGTGGTAGGAATGGCAGATGAACTCGCCGAAGTCGGTCGGCAGCTTGACGGTCTCCTCGCGGTGCACGAGTTGCTCCGTGTGCCGGCGGTGTTCGATAATCTGCGCAAGGGAACAGGCTTTCAAGCCGTACTGCTTCTGGAAGGAGCCAAGCTCGCCGAGGCGGGCCATCGTGCCGTCCTCCTTCATGATTTCGCAGCACACGCCCACGGGCTCCAGCCCCGCGATGCGGAGCAAATCGACCGTGGCCTCCGTATGCCCCGCGCGGCGGAGCACACCGCCCTTGCGGGCGCGCAGGGGGAAACAGTGACCGGGCTGCACGAAGTCGTCGAGCGTCGCCTTCGGGTCGGCAAGCTTCATCGTGGTGATAGAGCGTTCGAAGGCGCTGATGCCCGTGGTCGTGCCTTCCTTGGCATCCACGCTCACGGTGAAGGCGGTGTGCAGCTTTTCCGTGTTGTGCTGTGCCTGCATGGGCAGGCCGATGGCATCCACCTTCTCGGCGGACATGGGCACGCAGATGAGACCGCGTGCATGCGTCGCCATGAAATTGATGTTCTGCGGCGTGGCAAACTGCCCCGCGCAGATGAGGTCGGCCTCGTTCTCGCGCTGCGGGTCATCGGTCACCAGAATCAGCTTGCCCATGCGCAGCTCCTCAATCACTTCCTCCAGCGGGGAATACACCATGGGGTCGGGACCATCGGCGACGGGCACCTCTTCGCCCTTCGTCTCGGGCATTGCCGCGGGCTCGGGGCAGGGGGCGCTGTCGTGCTTCTCCCCGCCGCAGCAGGGGCAGGGGGCGGGCGTTCCCTCGGCAGGGGTATCCGTCAGCGGTACTTCGCTCGTGGCGGCATCACACTGCGTGATGAAGTCGTTCATGTCAAAGACGCCGTTCTTGGAAGAGAATTCGATGGGTGTCATGCGTAAAAAAGGAGAAGATATTAATAATAGCCGTTACGGAATCGCCATGGCTCCAGAGGCCGGGCATCTGCCCACAGCCCTTTGCCCGCTTCGCGGGCTTCCTGTTGGGCGGCGCGGAGGTCGTCCTCGTTCGGGCCGTACTTGTCGGAGTGCCACGCGTGCCCTTCTTTCACCAGAATGAGGTTGACATACTTGCCGTCCACATACACTTTGCCGTTGATACGTCCTAAGTCTTCGCGCCCGGGATAGGCGACGCGGATTTTCTTGTTGAGCACCAAAGCGGCCAGTGCTGACGTGGCTTCGCTGCCGTATTTCTGATCTCGTTCGGGGGCATCAATGCCGAAGAGCTGCACTTTTTCCTTCTTGCCGTCAGGCAGACGTACCGTCAGCGTGTCACCGTCCGCTACGCTGCAGCAGATTCCCTGTAAGGCACCGCTTTCAGCAACATTGACAGACTCGGTTATGGGCTGCGTCTTTATCCCATGGCGGAAATCCCATGGGGCGGTAGGCCGCGCAGCTTCCCACAGACCGAGATGCCGGCTGCGTGCAGCTTTTTCCGCATCAGCTAACTCTTTGTTATCAGGAGCGTAGTGCCTGTAATGCCAAGCAGCCCCGCGCTTAACCATCTCCAGATTGATGTCCGTTCCTTTGTGGAAAACAACACCAAGCACGCGGTCGTAGTCATCGCGCCCCTCGGCTCGGACGGTAACTTTTTTGTTGAAAAGAAGCAGGTGCAGCAAGCGGTATGACTCGTCACCATACGCTTGGTCGCGCTCCGGTGCATCGACGCCTTGGAGACGTATCTTTTCCCGCTTGCCTGCCTTGGTTTGAAGCGTCAGCGTGTCGCCGTCTGTCACGGCAACGACTTCGCCTTTGAGTACCTCTGCACCAATCGACAACTCACACCCGGCTAAAAGCAGGGTGGAGAGGACGACGTGGGCAAGGCGAATGTACTTCATCAGGCAGGGCGGTTTTCGGGCTGGTGCTCGGCAATGCAGGTGAGCTGAATACCGCCGCGGGCGCCGAAGCGGCCCTCCACCTTCATCCAGCGGGGCTGCACGGCGGCGACAAGGTCGTCCAGAATGCGGTTCACGACCTGCTCGTTGAAGGCGGGATAGTTGCGGAAGGAGGCGAGGTAGTACTTCAGGCTCTTGGTTTCCACCACTTTCTCCGCGGGGGAGTAGGTGATGGTCATGTGGCAGGAGTCCGGCTGACCCGTGACGGGGCAGAGGGAGGAGAACTCGTGCGTGTCCAGCACCACGGTGTAGGGTCGACCGGGCGTGCGGTTCGGGAAAGCCTCCAGCTTGGCCTCATCGGGGCTGGTGAAGAACTCGGTGTGCTTGCCGAGAATGGAAACATCGTTGCTCATGGTGCAGAGAAAAAGTGCTTAGTTTTTCGAGAGCTTGTAGCCGTCCTTGCCGTCCTTCATGGCCCAGCCCAGCTCGGCGAGCTTGGTGCGCAGGGCATCGGCGGCAGCCCAGTCCTTCGCGAGACGCGCCGCCCAACGCTCATCGGCAATAGCCTTGATGTCGGAGGGCACCTCGATGTCGGCATCGGGGTCGGGCAGTTGCAGACCGAGGGCTTCCATGATGAAGCGGAAAGCCTGCCACATCGTCGTGGCATCGTCGGCGGAAAGCTCTTCAGGCTTCACGCCCTTCATGGCACTGAACACGTGGCCAAGGGCTTCGGGCGTGTTGAGGTCATCTTCAAGACTCGCCCAAGCGGGGGCGAACACGCCGAGCTCAGGCTGCTTCTTGCAGAGGTCGCGGTAGGTCGGCTCCTTTGAGCCGCTCGCCTTGGCGAGAGCCTTGTCGAAACGACCGAGCTTGTTGAGTGCGCTCGTGGCGTCCTTCATGCCGGCAAGCGTGAAGTTGAGCGGGCGGCGGTAGTAGGCGCCCGCCAGCACATAGCGCAGGGCAACGGGGGCATAGCCCATCTCCTGCAGCTGGTCGAGCGTGTACATGTTGCCGAGGCTCTTGCTCATCTTAGCCCCGTCCACCAGCAGGTGGGTGACGTGGAACCAATGGCGGGCGGACTCACCGCCGCAGGCGCAGCGGCTCTGCGCAATTTCGTTCTCGTGGTGCGGGAACACGAGGTCCACGCCGCCGGAGTGCAAATCGAACGTGTCGCCGAGGTACTTGTGGCTCATGGCGGAGCACTCCAAGTGCCAGCCGGGGCGGCCTTCCCCCCAGGGGCTCTGCCAGAAGTTGGGACCGTCCTCGGGGCGGCGCGCCTTCCACAGCACGAAGTCCGCCACGCTGTCTTTGTCGTACTCGTCCACATCGGCGCGGGCGGTCGCGGTCTTGCCGAGGTCGAGCGTCTGGCGGTCGAGGTGGGCCAGGCGGCCGTACTCGGGGTAGGAGGAAATGCGGAAGTACACGGAGCCGTCCTCACTCTGATAGGCGTGCCCCTTGTCCATGAGGAGCTGCACAATCTCCAGCTGCTCCTTGATGTGACCCACGGCGCTGGGCTCCACGTGCGGCACAAGGCAGTTGAGCGCCTTGCAGTCCGCATGGAACTTGTCCGTCCACTTGGCGGTGTAGGCGCCCAGTTCCATGCCCTGCGCCTGAGAGTTGCGGATGGTCTTGTCGTCCACGTCCGTGATGTTGCGGACATGCTTGGTGCGCAGACCGCCGAGTTCCGTCACGCGGCGGAACACATCTTGGACAACGAAGGTGCGGAAATTACCGATGTGGGCGGCGGCGTACACGGTCGGGCCGCAACAGTAGAAGCGCAGCTGCTTGCCGTCTTCCGCCTGCACGGGCTTCATCGCCCCCGACTGTGTATCAAAAAGGTTCAACATAACGCGCGGAATTATGCCCGAATCCCCCGTGCGCGTCAAGAACGCACTGCGACATGATGAGGAAAGAAGCGTGTCACATTTTTTTTTGATTTAATATTGACGCATTGAAAAATGTCAATATAATAAAGCCGTTACGATGAACGATAACACTACAGGATGCGGCTGCGCAAAGGATACGGAGGAACTGGCGGCTTTCTTTAAGGCGCTGGGGAATCCCGTGCGGCTGCGTATTGTAGAGCAACTGATGGCAGGGGAGCGTTGCGTGTGCGAGCTGCACGCTCACTCCGGCAAGGACCAATCCACCATCTCCAACCACCTGAATGTGCTGCGCCACAGCGGCGTGGTCGATTGTGAGCAGCGCGGTAAGAATGTCTTTTACCGCTTGGCGAACCCCTGTCTCGCCGACGCTGTACGCTGTCTCCGCAGCTGCTGATTGACCTCAGAAAAAATCCTCAACCAACACCAACTAAACACAAACATATTGATATATGGAAATATGAAAATGCAAAACCACATCATTATCATCTACGGTCCCGGCTGCGCACGCTGTGAGGAGCTGGAACTCCGCACCCGCCAAGCGGTGAACGCCCTGAGCGGGCAGTACGACATTCGCCACGAGCGCAATGCCGCCGCTATGGCAGCGGCGGGCATTTTGAGCACACCCGCCTTAGCGTTGGACGGCAAGGTGCTCCTCAGCGGCAAGGTGCCGTCCCTGCGTGAGTTGCAGGCGATGTTGAACTCGGAGAAGCCCGCTCCTGTAGTCTCGCCCGAGGAAGGTGCTTGTTCCTGCGGCTGTTCGTGCTCCTGCCGCAAGCGCAGTACCTTCGGCAAAAAGCTGCTCGTGGGTGCCGTCGCGGTACTTGTGGCGGTGGGCGGCATCAAGTACCTGAATCATCAGCAGCGGGAGCAGGAGGCGGCAGCTATGGCACCTGCGGCGGAGCAGGGGGTGCAGGCGGTGTATTACACCTTCGGCCCGCGCTGTGTGACCTGTGTCCGCATGGAGACATGGGCGAGGGAAACCATCGAAACGCGCTTTGCCCGCGAGCTGGCGGACGGCACGCTGCGCTTCGAGACGCAGGAAGCCGATGCCGCCGCCGTTCAGCAGTACGGGTTGACCACCAAGAGCCTGTTGCTGCATCGCGGCGGGGAACACCCGTGCCACGTTAACCTGACCCGCATCTGGGAGTTGAGCCGAGATGAAGCCGCTTTCAAGGATTATGTAGAGGCGGAAATCAAAAATATCCTTACCGAGCATGAATGAAGCCTTGCTTTTGGCAGCGGGGGTGACCGCCGCGCTCTCACCCTGCCCGCTGGCCACCAACATGGCCGCCGTGGGCTACATGGCGCGTCAGATGGGGCAGGGGCGGGCAGCCTTGGCCTGTGCCTTGCTGTATGCGGCGGGGCGCATGGCGGCCTATGTGCTGCTGGGGCTTTTGCTGCACGGCGGCTTGGTGAGCATGCCCGCGCTTTCCTATGCCTTGCAGGAGACGCTGCCGCTGTTCATGGGGCCGCTGCTGTTGTTGGTGGGGTTGGTGATGCTGGAGGCTTTGCCGCTGCCTGCGTGGCTGCACACCGACGCGCCGAGTCGCGGCACCGCCGATACCCTGATGCGCGGCGGCGTGTGGGGCGCTTTCCCGCTGGGAATGCTCTTCGCGTTGGCTCTCTGCCCGCCGAGTGCCGCCCTGTTCTTCGGCGTGGCGCTGCCCTTGGCGGCACAGGCGGCAAGCCCCGCGTGGGTGGCTTTGGCTTGTTTCGGCTTGGGGACGGCGCTGCCCGTCATGGCGGTGGGGCTGCTGCTGGCATCGGGCGCGGCCGCTGCTGCCCGTCTGTTGCGCGGTCTGCCGACGATGCAGCGCATCATGCGTTGGGTGGCGGGCATCGGTATGCTGCTCCTCGGCGCATGGCTGACATGGGTTCATCTGTATCAAATCTAAACAAAAAATCTTATGATTCAATCATTTGCGGATTGGCTCACCTACGAGCTGCTGGAGTTCGCCCCTGCCACGCGCTTGGGGGAGAGTGTGGACTTTTTCTTTTACGACACGATGAAAATCCTGCTGCTGCTCTTCCTTATCAGCTGCTTCATGGGCGTGGTGAACGCGTGGTTTCCCGTGGCGCGCGTGCGGCGCTTTCTGACGGAGAAAAAGCTCTACGGCACGCAGTATTTCTTCGCTTCGCTCTTCGGCGCGGTGACTCCCTTCTGCTCCTGCTCCTCCATCCCTCTCTTCATCGGCTTTGTGCGCGGCGGGATTCCGCTGGGAGTCACGCTGGCCTTTCTCATCACCTCTCCTCTGGTGAATGAGGTGGCGGTGGCGTTGTTCCTGGCGGTATTCGGTTGGAAAATCACCTGCCTGTATGTGCTCAGCGGCCTGCTGCTCGGCATGGTGGGCGGGGCGCTGCTGGGGCGTATGGGCTTGGAGCGTTACCTGACGCCGTGGGCGATGGCTCAGACGGCGGGTAAGGCGGAAGGAAGCGGCTCCGCGCTGCGTCTGCGCGGCGTGGTGGGAGAGGCTCTCGGCATCGTGCGCGGGGTGCTGCTCTATGTGTTGGCGGGGATTGCTCTCGGCGCGGCGGTGCACGGCTATGTGCCGGAGGACTACTTTGCGGGTCTGCTCGGCGGCGGATTGTGGTCGGTGCCGGCGGCGGTGCTCTGCGCCGTGCCTCTGTATGCCAATGCGGCGGGCATTGTGCCTGTCATCGAGGTGTTGGTCGCCAAGGGGGTACCGCTCGGCACGGCGATTGCCTTCATGATGGCGGTGGTCGGGCTCTCCCTGCCGGAAGCGATGCTGCTCAAAAAGGTGATGCAGTGGCGGCTGCTGGCGGTGTTTTTCGGCACCGTTACCCTGCTGATTATCCTCTCGGGCTACCTCTTTCTGCTGCTGATGTAATCACGCGCTGCGGACAAGGCGCGGTGCCTTACGCCGACGCCTTTTCCGTGGCGTAGATGGAGATCTCCGCCTGACGACCGCCGAGCAGTTGCTGGGCGCGAAGGAGCGCCTTGCGGGTGGACATGTTGGGGTTCTTGGGCTCCACAAGGAAGATGTTGCTCTCGCTCTTGCCGCAGTCTTGTTGGAGCAGGTCATACACGCCGCTCTTGCGGAGAATGCGGAAGACCTCGCGCCCGGCACCCGAGATGATGAGGTGGCGCTTCTTCTCGCGCATGAAGCGGATGAGCTCTTCCAACGCACAGACGGAGGTGGCGTCCAGATTGCGGGCGTTGCGCATGCGCAGAATGACGATGGCAAGACTCGGGTCCTCCGCGATGCGGGCGACCTGCTGGCGGAAGAGGTCGGCGGCGCCGAAGAAGAGGTCGCCCTCCACGTGCACGATGGAAATCTGCGTCTTGCGGTGCGAGTCATCCTCTGCTGCGCGCAGGGCGCCCGAGTCATCGAAGGTGTATTCCACCAGCTCGGGGCGGGAGGCTTTGCGCAGGAAGAGCGAGACAGACACGACGACGCCCACAAAGATGGCGATGTGCAGCGGCAGCAACAGGGCGGCGATGAAGGTGGTGACGAGCACTGCGGCATCCCCGGGCGTGGAGCGGAAACAGATGCGCAGCAGCTTTTTATCGTAGAGCGAGATGGCGTTGGCAAGCACCAGCGCGGCCAGCACGCAGTGCGGAATCTGCGAGATGAGCGGGAACTTGGCCAGAATGAAGGTGATGCCGAGGCAGAGCAGCCCGCAGTAAATGCCCGAGAAACGCGTCTTGGCACCGCTGTTGTAGTTGAGCACGGAGCGCGTGAGCGAGGCGGAGCAGGGCAGCGAGGTGGTGAGCGCGGAGCCCATGTTGGCCATGCCGACGGCAAAGGTGTCCTGATTGAGATTCAGAGGCTCACCCGTCTTGGCGGAGATGGTCTTGCTCATCACCGTCTGCTCCAGCGTGGAGAGGAAGGCGATACCCACGACGATGGGCGCGAGCTCCGTGACATGGTGGTGGAATTGCCCCAATTCCGGCGCGGCCAGCACCAAATCGCTCATTGTGAAGTCTTTGAGCATGCGCACGCCGCCGTACCAATCTGCCGCCCACGGCAGTTCCAGGAGGGCGTTAATCGCGCTCATGAGCAGCAGAATGATGGCGAAGGTGGGCAGGAAGCGAAAATAGCGCTTGAGCGGAATGAAGAGCGCGAAGGCAATGGCGCTCAGCATGAAGGGCTCCCAGCGGGCTTGGTCCAGGTTGCACACGATGGACGAGCACATGGAGAAGAAGGTGCTGCCGCAGTGAATATCGTTGAGCCCCAATACATAGCGCATCTGCGAGGCGATGATGAGCGTGGCGGCGCCCGTGATGTAGCCCACCAGCACGCTGCGGCTGACGAATTGCAGCATCTCCGTGGCCTTGGCAAAGGCGCCGATGACGCAGAGCAGACCCGCCATGAACACGATGAGCGGCACGAAGGTCATGGGGTGCGTGTGAATGGCGGGCGAGGCCGCGAGAAAGAAGCTCGCCAGCATGAAGGCCGTGGCGTTGCTGGGGCCGCTCACCGTCAGGCTGCAACGCGTGAAGAGCGGGGCGATGAAGGTGCCCACCGTGGCGGCCATGATGCCGTAGATGCTGTCCAACCCCGCCATGGCGGCGAAGGCCATGCCCTGCGGCAGCCCCACCAGCGCGACATCGACGGCTGCTTTCAGATCGTGCCCCGCTTTGCCGAGCGTGTAGCCCTTGAGCGCGTGGCGGACGGGCAAGGGGTCGATGCGCCCTTGGCGCAGGAAGTTGCGGATTCCCAGGCGGGACAGGCGCAAGGTGTGGGCGAGGCTACTCATCTCTTCCATCCTATCATGTATCCCGCGCGGGCGCAAGCGAGGAAGCGAAAAAAAGTCCGAAGAGGAGCGTGAGCGGTAAGGTGTATACGGAAAACGCACGGCCTCCCTTTCTTTTCTTGTTGATTCTCGGCAGAGATGATGTATAATACGCGCGTAAAAATGGCCGGACATTCTGCTACACCTCTCGGATTGCGCTCCCTCTCTGCTGCGAAGGAGAGCAATGATACCTTCCTTTTTTTCCTACTGCCCACGCTGCTGGTCGGCGCGGTCTTCGCGTTCTGTGCGCTCGCCCGTTCGAGTGCGGAGGATTTGCCGGTGAGCGATGAGCAGGAGAGCGCTCTGAAAGTCAACAATTAAGCCGTTTGTATCATGCCTGAAGCTGCACCCATCACCATGACGGAGCAGGGGCTCAATGTCCCTGCTTTCCCCATCATCCCCCACATCATCGGCGACGGCTCCGGCCCCGACATTTGGCGCGCTGCGCAGCGCGTGATTGATGCCGCCGTCTCCGCCGCCTACGGCGATACCCGCGCCTTGCAGTGGCGTGAGGTCTTGGCGGGGCAGAAGGCTTTTGATACCGTCGGTTCCTGGCTGCCGCAGGAGACGATGGACGCCTTCCAAACCTATCTGGTGGGTATCAAGGGCCCGCTGACCACCCCCGTGGGCGGCGGCATCCGCTCGCTGAACGTGGCCCTGCGTCAAGGGCTGGACCTCTATTGCTGCGTGCGCCCCGTGCGCTACTTCAAGGGCATTGAGACGCCCGTGAAGGCCCCCGAGAAGGTGGACATGGTCATCTTCCGCGAGAATACGGAGGATATTTACGCGGGCATCGAGTTCAAGTGCGGCTCGGCGGAGGCCGAAACCTTCTACGCATGGCTGGAGAAGGAGTTCCCTGAGCGTGCGGGCAAGGTGCGCTTCCCGATGACGAGCGGCTTCGGCATCAAGCCCGTGTCCAAGGAGGGCACGCAGCGTCTCGTGCGCTCCGCGATTCAGTACGCCATTGCCAACAACTGCCCGAGCGTCACGCTGGTGCACAAGGGCAACATCATGAAGTTTACGGAAGGCGGCTTCCGCGATTGGGGCTATGAGCTCGCCCGCACGGAGTTCGGCGCGGAGCCCATCGGCGACGGGCCTTGGTGCAAGCTGCCCAACGGCATCGTGGTGAAGGACTGCATCTGCGACGCCTTCCTCCAAGAGATTCTCATCCACCCGCAGGAGCACTCCGTCATTGCCACGCTCAATCTGAACGGCGACTACTGCTCCGACGCGCTGGCCGCGCAGGTGGGCGGTATCGGCATTGCTCCCGGCGGCAATATCAACTATAAGACGGGGCATGCCGTCTTTGAGGCGACGCACGGCACCGCGCCCAAGCTCGCCAATCTGGACAAGGTGAATCCCTGTTCCTTCCTGCTCTCCGCGGAGATGATGCTGCGCTACATGGGCTGGACGGAGGCGGCGGACAAGATTCCCGCCGCTATCGAGGCCGCCATTGCCGAGAAGAAGGTGACGGCCGACCTCGCTGAGATGATTCCCGGTGCGGAGACGCTCTCCACCTCCGCCTTCGGTGATTTGCTGATGAGCCATATTCACTAAGCTGCACCATGCCGGATCCGCACTTCGTCCACGCGGCTTTCTCCGCGATTGCCGAGCGCTATGTCACCGCCAACCACGTGCTTTCCGTGGGCTGTGATGTGCTGTGGCGGCAACGCGCGGTGCAGCGCGTGGCGGAGTGGAAGCACGACCGCGTGCTGGATATCGCCACGGGCACGGGCGATTTGGCGCTCGCTATGGCCGCGGCCTTGCCCGAGGCCGATGTGTTGGGGACGGATTTCTGCCGCCCTATGCTCGATGTCGCCGTGCGTCGCGGGCTGGCGAACGTGTTGGAGGCGGATGCCCTGCATCTGCCGTTGCCGGATGATTCCTTTGATGTCGCGACCGTGGCCTTCGGCCTCCGCAACATGGCGGATTACGAAGCCGCCCTGAAGGAATTTCGTCGCGTTCTGAAACCGGGCGGCCATCTGCTGGTGCTCGATTTCAGCATGCCGGAGGGTATCCTGCTGCCGCCCTACCGCCTCTATCTGCACCACATCCTCCCGCACATCGCCGGCCTCGTGACGGGCAATACCGATGCCTACGCCTACCTCGGCGACAGCATCGAAGCCTTCCCCCGCGGCTCCGCCTTCCTCGACCTCCTGCAACGCTCGGGCTACACCTGCTGCACCGCCTTGCCCCTTAACCTCGGCATTGCGACGCTCTACACGGCAGAGGCGTGAGCCGGGCGCACTTACCGCCCCTTTTTCCTGCCTTTGGCGGGCGCGTTTCTGAAAGCCCGTGCGGGCTTGGGCTTGGCTGTTGCTTTGTCTAGCTTATCGGAGAGCGTGCCGTGGCGGAAGTCCGGGGTGGACCAGACGCGCACGGAGTCAATCTCCAGCACGGCACCCTTGCGGGAAAGCGTGGCTTTGTCGATGCCCTTGGTGCCGCTGCCTTCCACCCACGAGCCGCCGATTTGCTGGTCGATGATGAGGTGGAAGGTTTTGGCGTTTTCGCCGAAGGTGTGGCGGGTCTGCTCCGCCGACACGGTGGCGGTGATGATGTTGTCGATGGTGAAGGTGATGCCGGCGGGCGTCCATTCCATGCCGTAGGTGTGCCACGCCGTTTGGTCGGGGAGTTTGAGATCGGCGAAGTTTTGATGATGGGTGACGGAGGCGTTGCCGCCGCCCGCGTTGCAGAAGTGGACGGTCTGATACACCCCGGCTTCGTTGTTCAGGTGCTCCATGAGGTCGATTTCGCCTGACTTCGGCCACGCTTCTCCTCCCGTCGGCATCAGCCAGATGGCGGGCCAGCAGCCTTGCACGCCGTCGAAACGTGCCTTCACCTCCACCTTGCCGTAGCGGAAGGAGAAGGTGTCACGCGACCAGATGCCTGCGCAGGCGTAGGTCTGCTGCGGCGTATCGGGATTGCTCTGGCTGCGGTGCAGGCCGTGCTCGCCGCGCAGTTGCAGCGTTTGCCCCGTCAGGCGGTAAAGCGTCTCGTCCTGCGACTGGTAACGCCGCCATGCAATGTGCGAGACGCCCTTTTCATAGGGAATGCGGCTCCACTTTTTCGTGTTGAGTTTGTTCCCCTTGAAGTTGTCCTCAAACACGGGGACCCAGTCCGGCGATACCTCCGCAAGAAGCGGGGCGCAGAACAGACAGCACAGGGAGAGGGAACGGAAAAGCATGTTCGACTTGTCTGATTGTACATGAGCTTTCCGGAGATGCAAGAAAATGTTTTGTTCCGAATGACGTGCAAAATGTATCGTTAGTCTGTCGGACAGTCGATTTTTGCTGACAATAACCGAACATGAGTGTAGACTGACGATATGGAATTTGAGAAGGACAGCAATTGGGCTTTGGTGCGATTTTTCATCGGTGCGCTGCTGATGATCGGCTTCGGCTGCGGCGCTATCGTTTGGATTACCTACAGCAGCTTTGTGAAGCGGGATGAGGTGGCTCTGCAACATGACACGTGGACACAGGTTCCCGCGCATATGCTGGAATGCCGCGTACACAAGGCGGCTGCTCGCTACCGCAACCAGAGCAGCCATGAATGGTTGCAGGTGCGATACTCCTATGTCGTGGACGGAACCCGCTATGTTTCCGATAAAGTGGGTTCTATGGATCGCCACCGCCTGCCCATGTTCCGTGAGGCAGCGCAGCGTGCCGGCGTGGGGTTTGCTGATCCTGCCACCTATCTGCCATCCGATCTCTGCTGTTATGTCAACCCGGAGAATCCGCAGGATGTGGTGCTTTTCGCGGATGCGGATGATTCCCCGTGGTGGTGGCTCCTGATTCTTTTCTGTTTCTACGGAATTCTTTGCTGGGTCGGCCTGTGGAGCCTTAAGGAGCTTCTTCGGGAGATGCGGCGCCGCATGACGGCGTTCTTCCGTCGCAGATAGTCCGCTGTGTTGGTCCTCCGTCTGCAGGAAGCATCTCTTTCCTGCGTCATTCCGTATCAGAAATGCGCTTTTTTCACATTCTGCCGCGCTTTAGACTTGAAAAAGATAAGGAAAAGCGGGATAGTAGAGGCTCACCAAGTACATTATGGCTGAACAGAAAGAACGCAAAACTCTGGAAGAACGTAATCAGGCAAGCGATTTGGAACGCCTGCGCCACTCCTGCGCCCACGTGTGCGCCGCGGCTATCTGCCGTCTGTGGCCGCAAGCCCAGCTCGCTGCCGGTCCCGCCGTCGAGAACGGCTTCTACTATGATATCGAACTTGACCACAACATCTCCACCGCCGATTTCGAAGCGATTGAGGCCGAGATGAAGAAGATTGTCAAGGAGAACCAGACCTTTGAGCGAACGACTGTGACGCGTGCCGAGGCCATGGCCATGGCGCAGAGCGGCGAGCTGGGCTCCGTTGCTCCCCGCGAGGTGCCCTCCAAGTACAAGGTTGACCTGCTCAACCGCATTCCCGAAGGGGAAGAGATTTCCATCTACCGCAACGGTGACTTCACCGACCTCTGCGCCGGCCCCCATGTCGGCCGCACGGGCAACTGCAAGGCGTTCAAAATCATGAGCGTGGCCTCCGCCTACTATCAGGGCGACGCCAACGGCCCCCGCCTGCAGCGCGTGTACGGCACCTGTTTCCCCAACCGCACCCAGCTGGATGAGCACCTTGCCCGTCTGGAGGAAGCCAAGAAGCGCGACCACCGCCGCCTCGGCCGTGAGATGGGCCTCTTCGCCATCGATGAGATGGTGGGGCAGGGCCTTGTGCTGTGGAAGCCCAAGGGTGCCATCATCCGCCGCGAGCTGCAGGAATTCATCACCGAGGAGCTCGACCGCATCGGCTACTCTCAGGTGTACACCCCCAACATCGGCAAGCTGGACCTCTACATGACCTCCGGCCACTGGGAGCACTACAAGGAGAGCCAGTTCCCGCCCATCCCGGACCCGGACGACTTCAAGAAGCTGCGCGACGAGAACGCTTCCTGCGCCGACCTCTTCAACGCGCTGGACACCAAGACCATCACGGGCTTCATGCTCAAGCCCATGAACTGCCCCCACCACATCCGCATCTATGCGAATGACCCGCACTCCTACCGCGACCTGCCCGTGCGCCTGGCCGAGTTCGGCACGGTGTACCGCTGGGAGCAGAGCGGCGAGCTGGGCGGCATGACGCGCGTCCGCGGCTTTACGCAGGATGACGCCCACATCTTCTGCCGCCCCGACCAGATTAAGCAGGAAGTGCAGCAGTGCATCGGCATTGTGAAGCACATCCTCGGCACCCTGCAGATGAACGACTACCGCGTGCGTCTCTCCCTGCGCGACAAGGAGTATAACGACCCGAAGTATGTCGGCACCATCGAGAACTGGAAGCTTGCGGAAGCGGCCCTGCGCGAGGTGCTCTCCGAGAACGGCTTTGACTACATCGAGGCCGAGAACGAGGCCGCCTTCTACGGCCCCAAGATTGACTTCATCGTGCGCGACGTCATCGGCCGCGACTGGCAGCTCGGCACCGTGCAGGTGGACTACAACCTGCCGGAGCGTTTCGACCTCGCCTACACGGGCGCGGACAACAAGCCGCACCGCCCCGTCATGATTCACCGTGCGCCCTTCGGCTCCATGGAGCGTTTCACGGGCCTGCTCATCGAGCACTTTGCCGGAAAATTCCCGACATGGCTTGCCCCTGAGCAGGTGCGCGTGCTGCCCATCTCCGACAAGGTGGCCGACTTCGCGGAAACTGTTCGCAAGCAGCTCGCTGAGGCCGGCATCCGCGTCAAGACGGATGACGCCCCCGACAAAATCGGCGCCAAGATTCGCAACGCCCGTCTGGACCGCGTGCCCTACATGATTGTGGTCGGCCAGCGCGAGGCAGAGGAAGGCAAGGTCTCCGTGCGTCACCGCGATCTCGATGTCATCGGCACCATGAAGGCAGAGGACTTCGTCGCTGCCGTGGTGGATGAGAACGCCAAGCGACTCATCGCCCCCGCCCTGAAACCCGAAGTAAAGGAGGCGTAACAGGGAAAAGAACCCGGAAAACAAAAGCTTCGTCTGCGGGGCTGCATCGGTAGCAGCCCCGCGGGCAAAAGAACAAAGGAACAACACACACACGAACGAACGTGGCACTCCCCCCCAAACCCACTAAACCCGCCAATCGCCAGAAGCGCGACCAAGGCAACAAGACCCCGCAGATTCGCGTCAACGACCGCATCCGCGCACCCAAAGTCCGAGTCGTCACCGCCAAGGGTGACCAGCTCGGTGTCATGAACACCCGCGACGCGCTCGCCAAAGCCAAGGAAATCGGCCTCGACCTCGTGGAGGTTGCGCCCAATGCCGAACCGCCCGTCTGCCGCCTCATCGACTACGGCAAGTACAAGTACATGCAGGCCAAGTTGCAGAAGACGAACAAGGCCAAGGTCACCAAGATGAAGGAAGTCAAGCTGCGCGTCGGTACGGACGTGAACGACTACAACGTCAAGATGGCCCGCACGGAACAGTTCCTCGACCACGGTCACAAGGTGCGCTTCCAGCTGCGTTTCCGCGCCCGCGAGAACGCCCACAAGGAGCTGGGTATGGAGATGATGGCCAAGGTGGTGGAAGACATGAAAACCATGGCGCAGGTGGACCAAGCCGCCAAGCTTGCCGGCAACACCGTGACCATGGTGCTCACCCCGCTGCCCGCCGCTCAGCGTGTGAAGAAATTCAAGAAGTACGAGGACGAAAACTTCGACACCGAGTCCGAGGAATACGATGCCACGGACGACGCCGCAGAGGAATAAAGCCCCACATCGCTAAATCCTTAGATCATAAAAACCGACCGGAGGTGGCTCCGATCGGTTTTTTGTTTTGGTCTGACCGAGATGCGATGTGCGAATTGTGGTGAAAGTTTGCAAAACACTGCGCTAAGACGAATCCCCCCTAAACCGGAAAAGCAAGGTTCCGTTGGCAATGCTGCCGGTTATCTTGCGACAAAGTTTCATCCACGTACGGGGCTCTTTCGAGTCGAAAAGCGAGGGAAAGGACTCAATTCGGCGTAGACAACCGCTCAAACATGGAACATGTGGCAGTGGAGCCATGAATCTTTGAAATGGGGAAGGCTGCATCCGAAGAGAACGAGTGTATGTCGTATTCCCAATAAGATAGACGGCCTCTGCTTTTTTTGAGCAGTGTCTTTGCGTTTTTTTCGGAAAAACGATGGAAGCACCGCTTAGAGGAGAAATGGTGCAAGACGTTACGATTCAGGAGAAACTCGCCATTATCTTGACATCTGATTGGGAAAACTGTACACTCTCGCAGCATTTTTGAACTCATGTTTGTCGCTCTCG
>CALBJX010000057.1 GCA_937893015.1 uncultured Verrucomicrobiales bacterium
AGCGTCACCCCGCACATTCGCATTACATCCCATGACAAGCGTCACCCCGCACATTGGCATTACATCCCATGACAAGCGTCACCCCGCACATTGGCATTACATCCCATGACAAGCCGTCACCCCGCACATTGGCATTACATCCCATGACAAGCCGTCATCCCACACATTGGCCTTGCATTCTTCGGCCTGCTCGGTCGTGTAGCCTCATTGCTCGCAATCTTCACGAGAATCGCGTGAAAGGAATCAGACGTACGGATGCACGCAGATATGGCATTCTCGCGAGAATCGCACAGAGCAAATCACTCGGGGTTTGTACGGGAATATTCGATTCTCGCGATTCTCAGGGCCTCTTCGATAGAGCTTCACACCCCACCTCCGCATGTCGTTTCCTCGACGATGATACACAACTTCGCATAATTGCATCATGGCGATTTTAGCCGTTCCCTCGTTAAGCCGCCTGCAATCGATTTCTCCATTGTGGCACTCTATTCTATTCCGTCATTGACCGCTGCACTACAATTCTGTACAATAGCCCTGCATGAAAGACCCCATCGTCCGCAAAGTGGAACAGGTTTCCGTCGCGCGCTTCTACGAGCTCTACCGCAGCCAGTTGGAACTGACGCTGCTCAACAGCCCGCTGGGCATGTCGCGCCACATCCTGCAGCCCTCCATCAACCGCCCCGGCTTGGCCTTGGCGGGGTATCTGGGCTACTTCGCGCACGAGCGTATCCAGGTGTTCGGCACGGCGGAAATGGCCTACCTCTCCACCCTGGAGGGCGAGCTGCGCCAACAGCGCCTGCAGGGCATCTTTTGCGATGATGTGCCCTGCCTCATCTTCACCAACAGCGTGGAGGTCCCCCAGGACATCCTCGCCATGGCGGATCGCTTCTCCGTGTCGGTGTTCCGCTCCAAGTTGGCCACGATGCCGCTCATGAACCGCACCACCATCATTCTGGAGAATGAGTTTGCGGACAGCACGACACTCCACGGCTGCATGGTGGACGTGCGCGGCGTGGGCGTGCTGCTCACGGGCAAGGGCGGCGTGGGCAAGAGCGAAATCTCGCTCGGCTTGGTGGAGCGCGGCGGCTCGCTGGTGGCGGACGACATGGTGCGCATCCGCAACATCAGCGGCGAGCTGATTGCCACCTCCCCTTCCCTCAGCCGAGGCTACATCGAGATTCGCGGCATCGGCATCATCAACGTCACCAACCTCTTCGGCCTGAAAGCCTACCGTCGCGAAAAGAAAATCAACCTCGTCATCAACCTCACGCAGTCCGATGAGATGACGGAGCACGAACGGCTCGGTCTGGAACGCCGCCTGACGAACATCCTCGGCGTGGAGGTCGAGAAAGTGACGCTCCCCGTCGCTCCCGGCCGCGATATGACACGTCTGGTGGAGGTGGCCGCCCTCGGGCACTACCTCCGCGAGAGCGGCTACGACATGGCGAGCGAGTTCAACCGCCGCCTGCACGACGAAATCCGCGCCAACTCCCCCAACCTTTCCTCTTACAAAGACGACAAATGACCTCCCTCTCCGACATCACCTCCCTGCTGGACAGCACGCTCAACATCCACGGCATCAAGGACGCCCCCGTGGCTCTCAATGGTCTGCAGGTGGAAAACAGCGGCGGCGTGTCCAAGGTCGCGCTCGCGGTGGACGGCTCGCAGAAGACGATTGAAGCCGCCGTCGCCGCCGATGCGGACCTGCTCATCCTGCACCACGGCATTTTCTGGAGCGGGCTGCGCCCCCTCACGGGCTGGTGGAAGAAAAAGGTGGAAACCTGCCTCAACGCCGACCTCGCCGTGTACGCCGCGCACCTGCCTCTGGATTTGCACCCCGAGCTCGGCAACAACGCTGGCATTGCCAAGGGATTACACCTGCAAGACGTGCAACCCGAGGTGGATTACCACGGCACCCTCATCGGCCTCTCGGGTGTGTTCGCAGGCACAGTCGGTGAGCTGAAAGACGCTTTTTCTGCCCTCACGGGCACGCCCGTCACGGGCTGCATTCTCCATGCGGATGCCCCTGCGGGGCGCATTGCCCTGTGCAGCGGCGGCGGTGGGGACTGTATCTACCAGATGCACGACAAGGGCTACACCACCTACCTGACGGGCGAAGAAAACCACTGGGTGGTAAACGCCGCCGAGGACATGGGCATCAACATCCTCTTTGCGGGACACTACGCCACGGAGACCTTCGGCGTGAAAGCCCTCGGCCGCCTGTTGGAAGAGAGCTTCGGGCTGGAAACCATGTTCATCGACAACCCCACCGGGATGTAAGGCTGTGATTATCATTGTTGAAGATTCTTTGGGCTCCCGCCTCGACCAGTATCTGGCGCAGCAGCTGCCGGAGCTGTCCCGCGCACGCATTCAGGCGCTGCTGAAAAGCGGGGATATTCTCGTCAACGGCAAGCCCGCCAAGGCCAAGACCCCCGTGGAGCGCAACATGCGTATCGAAGTAGACATCCCCGAGCCCGAACCCGCCGAAGCCCAGCCGCAGGATATCCCCATCTCCGTGCTCTACGAGGACAAGGATGTCATCGTCATCGACAAGGAGAGCGGCATGGTGGTGCACCCAGCCGCCGGCAACCCTGACGGCACGCTGGTGAACGCCGTGCTGTTCCATTGCGCAGGCAATCTCTCGGGCATCGGCGGCGTGGAGCGTCCCGGCATCGTGCACCGGCTGGATAAAGACACGAGCGGCTGCATCGTGGTCGCCAAGAATGATGCGGCGCACCTCTCCCTCACCACGCAGTTTGCGGAGCGCGACACCTCGAAAATCTACCTCGCCGTCGTGCAGGGCTGCCCGAAGGAGGCGGAAGGTACCGTCTTCACCAACATCGGCCGCCACCCCGTGAACCGCCTCAAAATGGCCGTTGTCAACCCCGGCAGCGGCAAGCCCGCCATCACGGACTGGCGCGTGCTGCGCTATGACGCGGCGACGGATTCCTCCCTCGTCATGTGTACCCTGCACACGGGGCGCACGCACCAAATCCGCGTGCATATGCTGCACCTCGGCCACCCGCTGGTGGGCGACCCCATCTACGCGCACCCGCAGCGGCAGAAAGCCAAGCCCGGCCGCCTGATGCTGCATGCGTGGCGGCTCGCCTTCAATCACCCTGCGGACGGGCGCCGCATCGCCATTCAATCCGAGATTCCCGCAGAGTACACCCCGTGGCTCATCGGCACAGAGCTGCCCGAATGGGATGAACCCTCCGCCAAGAGTTGATTCGTTGTTTGACTTTCAGCCGCATTTCCGCTACAATAACGCGCGATGAACACCGCCTTTGTACCGCAGGATTACTTTGCCCGCCACACTGTTGCCGAGATTTTCGGCGAGGGGGAGACTTGTGAGGTGGACCTCGGCTGCGGCGACGGCGGCTTCCTCCTCCAAATGGCGGAGCACTACCCCGAGACGCGCTTTCTCGGCGTGGAGCGTCTGCTGGGGCGCATCCGCAAGGTCTGCAACGAGAGCGAGAAACGCGGGCTTGCCAATGTGCGCGGGCTGCGCACGGAGAGCCGCTACTTCCTGGAATGGATGATGGCCCCGGGCAGCATCAGCCGCCTGCACTACCTCTTCCCCGACCCTTGGCCCAAGGAGAAACACCACAAGAACCGCCTTGTCCAGGAATCCTTCATCCCCATCCTGCACCGCGCACTGGCGGAGGACGGCGAGTTTCTCTTCAAGACCGATCACGAGGAATACTTTGAGTGGGTCTGCGAGCGCTTGGATGCCTCGCCCCTCTTCCGCCGCGAGGAGTGGAACGCTCCCTTCTACCCCAAGACCGATTTCCAGAAACAATGGGAGGCAATGGGCAAATCCATCTTCGCCGCCCGCTATGTGAAAAACCATGTCCTTTGACCTGCATACCACCGACCCGAGCGGCGCACGCCTCGGCACCCTGCACCTGCCCCACGGCGATGTGCAGACCCCCATCTTCATGCCCGTGGGCACGCAGGGCACGGTGAAAACCCTGCATCCCGAGGATTTGGACGCTCTCGGTGCGCAAATCATCCTCGGCAACACCTACCACCTCTGCCTGCGCCCCGGCGACGAGCCCATCCGCGATATGGGCGGTCTGCACCGCTTCGCGGGCTGGGACAAGCCCATGCTCACGGACTCTGGCGGCTTTCAGGTGTTCAGCCTTGCGCGGCTCCGCAAGATTACGGAGGAAGGGGTGCGCTTCTGCAACCACATCGACGGCGCGTACATGATGCTCACGCCCGAGCGCAGCATGGAGATTCAGGCCAACCTCGGCAGCGATATCGCCATGCTCTTCGATGAATGCCCGCCCTACCCCTGCGAGCGCAAGTACGCCGCCAAATCCCTGGCACTCACGCTCCGCTGGGCAAAGCGCTGCAAGGCGTGGATTGACGAGCATCAACCGCAGACCAACGGACAGCCGCAGCAGCACTTCGGCATTGTGCAGGGCTCCTGCTATGCCGACCTGCGCCGCCAATGCGCGGAGGAGCTCGCCGCCATGGATTTCGACGGCTATGCCGTGGGCGGTGTCTCCGTCGGCGAGCCCGAGCCCGTCATGCTGGAGGCTATCGAAAACAGCACCCCCTACCTGCCGCGGAACAAGGCACGCTATGCCATGGGGCTCGGCACCCCCACGCAAATGCTGGAGATGATTGAGCGCGGCATCGACATGTTCGACTGCGTGATGCCCACCCGCCTGGCACGCCACGGCATTGCCCTCACCCCCGACGGCCCCATGCACATCCGCAACGAGCGGTGGAAGCACGACACCCGCCCCATCGACCCCGAGGGGCACCCGCATGTCACACGATTCTCCCGCGCCGCCGTCCGCCATTTCTTCCGCGCGGGTGAGATGCTGGCGCTGCGCCTGCTCTCCTTCCAAAATCTTCACTTCTATTTACGGCTCATGGCGCAAGCGAGAAGCGCCATTGCAGCCGGTGAATTCGCTGCCTTTAAGAGCAGCTTCATCTCGCGTTACCAAGCCAACGACATCCAATGACCACCGCATTCATTCTGGCCCAGGCCGCCGAACAGCAGGGCGACCCCATCAACATGTTCATCACCATCGCCCTCGTCGGCGTCATCTTCTACTTCCTGCTCATCCGCCCTCAGCAGAAACAGCAGAAGGAGCAGAAGAAGCTCCATGACGGGCTCGAGGTGGGCGACAAGGTCGTGACCGCCGGCGGCATCTACGGCATCATCCGCGAGGTGCAGGACAGCACCGTGAAGCTGGAGATTGCGGCCAACACCATGATTAAGATTGCCAAGACCAGCATTGCCGCGAACGTGGCGAAGGACGGCAGCGCGGAGAAGAAGTGATTTGGGAATTACAAATTACAATTTACAAATTACAAATTGAAAATTCGGCGCGCTGCGCGCGCGAGGTATGAAGGAGTTTTATACAGCTGAGGATATTGCTGCGTTGAAGGGCCCTTGGGTGCTCAACGGCAAGCCCGTTCGGCTGGGGGTCATCGGGAATCCGATTGCCCACTCCAAGTCCCCGCAGATGCAGCAGGCAGCGCTGGATGCCGTGGGGGTGAACGCCGCCTATGTCCGTCTGCTCGCGGGCACGGAAGAGGGGGCGTTTGAGTCCCTGCTGCACCTCCTTCACGACAAGGGCTTCATCGGTGCCAATGTCACCGTACCCTTCAAGAAGCTCGCTTTCCTCGCCGCGCAGCGCCGCGATGCCCTCGCGGAGCTGAGCGGCGCGGTGAATACCCTCGTCCGGCGCGAGGATGGGCTGCACGGGTACAACACCGACGGCCCCGGCTTTGAACGCGCCATCGGCGAGCTGACGGGTGGCAAGTCGCTCGCGGAGTTGAGCATCCTTATCCTCGGTGCCTGTGGCGGTGCGGGTTCTGCCCTCGCCTGTCAATGCGCTCTCTCGGGGTGCCGCGAGCTGACACTCGTCAACCGCCCCAAGCCCGAGCTGGGGGCTCTCGCCGCCAAGCTCGCCCCCCATGCGGCACCCGCTGCCCGCATTACTGCCATCCCCTTCGGCGCCCCTGCCCTGCAACAGGCGGTCGCGCACGCCGACCTCATCGTGAACGCCACCAGCCTCGGCCTCCGCGAGGGCGACCCCCGGCCCATCCCCGCCGAGTGGCTTCAGCCGCGTCACTTTGTCTACGACATCGTGACGCACGACACCCCCTTCCGCCGCGCCGCAGCTACCCGCGGCTGCACCACGGACAAGGGCTTATCGATGCTCCTTTGGCAAGGTGCCATTGCCTTTGAACACTGGTTCGCCACCCTGCCCCCCATCGCCCCCATGCGCGAAGCACTGGGAAATTGCTGACTCCCTATCGGTCAAGCCGCCTCAAGGAGAGGCCGACAGCGCTTGTTTGAGCGTTAATCAAAGATACTGCGGCGGGCGTCGCGCAGGCGGATGATGCGGAAGATGTTGAAAGCCGCGCAGAGTTCCACGTCGAAACCTTTACAGCGGAAGAATTCCACCGCTTTGTCGGGGTCGCCTCCTCCGAATGTCGTATCGCGGCGGCAGAGCACGAACAGGGCGCTGCCATGAGAGCGTACCATAGCGGAAAGGAGCGCCATCTGCACCTCGGCGGGCAGTTGGTTCACGGGAATCAGCTTGCCGTGCGCTGTGCCGAAGCCTTGCAGCATGCGGTCGTTGGGCAGTTGGTAGGGGAAGATGTTTTCGTAGTAGAAGTACACGAATCGGTTGCCCTGCGCCAGCACGGGGACGCCGTTTTCCGCATAGCCGTTGTCTCGCAGGTATTCCGCCACGCCGCGGAAATTATCTTTGCGGTAATAGGAACCGAAGGCAATGTTGACGCAGGAGAACATCCAGCACAGGCCGAGCAAGATGAAGAGCCCCAGCGACACACGGCGACGCAAGGAAGGAGCCTGTTGCAGCAAGGCATGCCCGAACTGCGGGATAAGCACCAGCGGCAGCACCAGCAGCATAATGACGTGACGCTCCCAGAACTGGAAATACTTGATGAATGCCCCCGCATAGAACACCAGCGCACAGATGCCGAGAGCCGCCACCCAGCGCTGTTTCAGGAGGCGCAGGAAGGTGCGGAGGTTCAGCAGCACCAGCGCCGCCGTGCCGCAGCTGAAGACGGAAAGCAGCACCAGCATCTGCACCAGCATCTTCGGGGCTATGTGCCAAAGCCACTCGCCCGCGCGGATGTCGAGGCGGGAGAGCCCCATGCCCTGCATGCCGAGGAAGCTGTACACCGTGTAGGCGATATTGGCGACACCGGGGTGGCTCCAGCCGTAGTTCTGCCCGTCCTCCATATGGATCCAGTACCACCACGTAAGCGGCAGATAACAGAGACAGAAGGCTGCAAAGACGGCGAGGTAGCGTCCCCATGCCACGGGCTGACGACGCACGGCACGCAGCAACACACCCGCCGCGATGATGAAGTACGCAAAGCCGAAGATGAAATGGCAGGCATAGCCCAGCAGGAAGCAGGCGTTCATGGCCGTGATATTACCCCAAGACTCCGGCTTTTTTGCAAAGAAGGCATGGAAGCAAAGCCCCAAGCTCGCCGTCATCATGATGATGTAGGGGCTCACCTCGTTCGTGTAATACCACACCATGGGGTGCAGCACGAGCACAAGAGCCCACAGCGGCGACATGCCGCGGTTGTGCAGCATACGCGCCAAGTACACCACCCCGAGCAGCAGGAAGGGGATGTTCATCGCCCTCATCCCGATTTCCGAGTGCGGGAACACCGCGACCCACAGCCACTCATAGAACACGAAAGCAAACTGCTTGTCGCGACCGCCGTAGGCGAGCATGTTGCCTAAATCGCCGTTGAGCGCGAAGAAACTGCGGTAGCCTTCATCATCCCATATGCTTCCGCTGTTGATGGCCAAGGCGGACATCAGCAGAGCACAGAGAACGAGAAGAATCAGTTTTGAGCGATAGGAGGACAGGAAGAACATCACGCCGCCTGTTCTACCACAGAGGAAGCAGCGAGACAAGCCCGAAGTCCACATCAAAATTTTCCAAAGCGCACAGCTGCTTTTAAACACCTTTACATTTTCCAAAAGAGCCTTGCGGATTCGCGGTCAACAGGGGAAAGATATCGAGAATAGAGTAACCGCAAAGAAGAGTGCCCCATTTCCGCCTGCAGAGCCGGTAGATTCCGAAAGTGTCGAGCATGGTAAGCGGCAAAAGTGTGACGACAGACATCCGGTTGCCACAACCTAAAACGTGCTGCTCTACGCAACGCACGCCAATGGCGTTCCCAATGAGTCGGAATAACGAGAAGCTCCCGGTGCATCCGCACAAATCGTGCAAGTTTTCGCAATGGAACCACGCGACCGCCTCCTGTTTTACTTGTTTGTGAACGAATGATAAGCTCTTCTCCCACGATGTCCTGACTAGGATTCAACCTGCATACCTCAGAGGGGCGCACGCCGCAGTATAGCATCAGTTTGAGAGATAACTGCATATCCTTATATTCCGGGCGTTCTGCTGTTCGCTCCAACCGGGATACCTCTTCCAAGCTGAGCGGTCGGATTGCCTTTTCGATAATGCGCGGCGTTTCAATAGCCTGCACGGGGTTGCGGTCACACCATTCATGACGTATACCATAGGTGAAGATACTACTCAAAATAGCCCTTCCTTTTCGGTAACTGCTCGGACTCTTAGAAAAGGCCCGCTCCAAAATCATGCGGCATTCAGAAACTGACATAGCTCGAAGCGGACGAGAAGCTACGCCCTCAACCCTCAACATACGTCCGATAAAATGTCGCAAATCCCGTTGAGTTGAGGGCCTTCTGTCTTTCCTTGCCACCATACTAGCGCGGGCAGCCTCTGCAAAGCTAATAGTGCGTTCCGACTGCTCCAGCACCCGACAGCCGTCACTGATGACGCGTCTTAAAAGAGCCAAGAACTCTAGTCGGGATAACCCTGATACACGCTTTCCCAACAGCTCGGACATCTCTAAGACGATGCGCGCCATATCATTAACATTCAACGGAAGAGAAGAGATCAATTGTTTTGCTGTTCGTGTATTCATATGTGTGGTTTAGAAATGCTGTGTCAAGACCAAATGTCATTATAAAAGCTTGTGCTTGCCTATGTGTTCAGGGAATGTACCATATTTTTTTAGCTTCATTTTTCAACTTAAAAATGGAGCCGCACAATCGCATTCCACATCAAAACGCAAAGCCATTAAGTCAGTTAACGTCAATATTCTTTTCTAATGCTGTAGTCTGACTGCGACATGATGCAAGTGACACATGCCCGACGACTTCTCTCTTCTTTCCTGAAATACCTTATTGCCGGAGGAATGGGCTTCCTTATTGATTTCGGCACGCTTTTGTTTTGCTATAGTGTTTTGGAGTGGCACTATCTGCTTGCTGCCACCTTGGGTTTTTCCGCCGGGCTTGTTTTCGTATACGCGGCGAGCAATAAATGGGTCTTTGATGCACGACAGATGAAAGACCGTCGTCTTCTTGAATTTTCGATTTTCCTCATCATCGGACTCATCGGTCTTCTTCTGACCAATTTGTTCATGTGGGCTTTTGTCGAGGGAATAGGACTTCATGCGCTTGCAGCAAAACTCATCACAACTGCCGTCGTTTTACTTTGGAATTTCGGAGCCAGAAAAATCATTCTTTATTAATTTACCATGAATCAGAAACGAGTTCTTATTATCGGAGGCGGTCCCGCCGGACTCACCTCTGCGTTGGAACTAGCTCGCAAAGGCTACACCAATGTCACTATCATTGAGAGAGAATCGCAACTCGGCGGTATCTCCCGCACTCTGGAGTATAAGGGGAATCATATCGATATCGGCGGACACCGCTTTTTCTCTAAATCGGATACAGTCATGCAGTGGTGGAAAGAGATTCTTCCGCTGCAAGGAGCACCCTCATGTGATGATTCTGCGCTGAATCGCAGCGTCACATTGACTAATGGAGGACCTAATCCCGAGACTGAAGACCGCACGATGTTGGTGCGTTCCCGACTCTCCCGCATTCTGTTCCTGCGCAAGTTCTTTAACTACCCCGTGACACTGAGTCTTGAAACCTTACGCAATCTGGGATTCCTCCGAGTGTTCAGAATCGGCTTGAGCTATGGCTTGAGCCTCGTTCACAAACGAGAGGAAAAATCATTGGAAGATTTTTTCATCAACCGCTTTGGGGCAGAGCTCTACAAAACATTCTTCCGTGATTATACGGCTAAGGTTTGGGGTGTCCCCTGCTCTCGCATCGGTGCCGATTGGGGTGCTCAACGAGTCAAGGGACTGTCAGTCATCAAAGTGCTGATGCATGCGCTCAGTAAGCTTCTTTTCTGGCAAAAACAGGATAAACAAGGCGGAGAAACATCGCTCATCGAGGAGTTCTGGTATCCCAAATACGGCCCGGGACAGTTGTGGGAGATTGTGGGTTCCGAGGCAGAAAAACTCGGTGTTACCATTCTGCGAGAACACGATGTCACGGCTATCCATATGCAGGGCGGAGTCATATCTTCGCTTGAAGTACAGAACTTGCAAAACGGAGAGAAAAGCATTCTTTCCGGAGATATCATTATTTCCACCACTTCGGTGAAGGAGCTCATCCGCAAGATGGGAGAAGCTGTTCCCGAGTCCATCAGAGAGATTGCGGAAGGACTGGTTTACCGCGATTTCATGACCGTCGGGCTTCTTCTTAACAAGCTCAAGCTCCGCAGCAAAGAAATGAACACCACCGTCGGGGAACATGGTATCGTCCCGGACAATTGGATTTATGTGCAGGAAAATGATGTTAAAGTCGGACGCTTGCAGATTTTCAACAACTGGAGTCCTTACCTCGTATCCGACCGGAACAAGGCATGGATAGGCATGGAATATTTTGTCAATGAAGGTGACGAACTCTGGAATATGGATGATGATAACTTCAGCAGCTTCGCCGTATCGGAATTAGAGAAAATCGGTGTAATTGACCATGAAGATGTCGTTGACTCTGCCGTTTTCCGTATTCAAAAAGCCTATCCCGCCTATTTCGGCAGTTACAAGGATTTCCCGCAAATCAGGGAATGGACAGACAGCATCCCGAACCTGTACTTGGTTGGCCGCAACGGCATGCACCGCTACAACAACATGGATCACTCCATGCTTTCCGCCATTCAGGCTGTGGAGAATATTGTGACAGGAAATACGGATAAGCGTTGCATCTGGGATATCAATACAGAAAAAGAATACCATGAAACGAAGTAACCTCCATCTTGTTGCATGGACTTTGGTTTCCGCTCTTTATTTTGTTTGCGTATTAGCACTACTAATTCAGGCTTCGCATACTTCCATCTCATATGGGTGGGATTCATTCTCTTACGCATATGCCATTGATAGCGAAATTGTTGTTGATTGGCATAGTTCTCTTTTTTGCTGGGCACATATCTTTCTCAAGAAAACATTGGCATTAATAGGGATGAAAATATGTGGCGCAAATTTACTCATTTTCACCTATGTGTTTTCTTTATTTATCATATGCGCAGCACTGGGATTTTTCGAATATATTTTATGGAAAGAAGATCGAATAGCATCATATATTTGTTTGCCTTTTATCTTCGTAGACCTATTTCTATTGACTCGTGCACACCTTGTCTTGGATACGTACTTTGCAGCACTGAACTTTATAGCTCTTCTTTGTTTTTTCAAAATCATTCAAAGACAATATCAGCGTTTTCATATAACATTGGTATTTATCCTTCTGATAATCTTCTTATGCATGATCAGCTTTAGAAAAAACGCCATCTTTTCTGTTTTTATTTGCATATTTTACATAATCCCTATCTTCATACAATTCTCGGGCAAAGCTGCAATACTTCGTCGTTTGTTTGTATCTTGTATTTTAACTTTTTTAATGTACATATCTGGCAATACTGTCATAAGTCGTATTCTACCTACGATTCACGAATACCCAACAATTCCGATGTTACTCTCTGATATTTCTAACGTCTCCGCCTTAACTGGAGAACCTTTAACAGAGACGCACCCCATTGAAGAGTGGAGAGGAACAATCTGTAGACATGTTGTCAATAATCATGGCATTGCCGGCTTGCATATGCAGAACTGCAATCAAATTATCCAGTCTGCAGACTATAGTAAGAGTTATGCTGAATCAAGAGAATTATTTTACAACTCTCTGTGCGAGGAATACACTAACTACATAAGGCAACGACCACAGGAAATCATTGTATCCCGTCTTGTCCAACTCTGCCAGTTTTATACAGGAGGCAACATCCCTTTTTTGCTTAGAGATTATTTGGAAGATAAGTATCCGCATCTTAAGGAGGTAGGAAGTCTGTGGACATCTGAGCAAAACGGACATTCGGAGCCTCTTTTATTGAGAATTATACCTCGATTAGGCGGTCTCATCTGCTCCATTTTAGCACTGTGTATAGGCTCGATTAGACATGTCTTTCAGCACTCTGCCTTTTCTAAAACCATGTACATGGCAGCGCTTATCGGCGTATTTTACGGAATTAGTTTTATTCCCTTCACCCCATATCCCGATTTGCGATATTTGATGCCGACAACTCTATTGGGTTTTATAGCACTCCCCTATCTACTATATTTAAACGTAAAAATTAACTATACCCAAATTCACAAAGGCATAAATGAGCCACAGTGCTAACACGTGCCGCGTTGGCACTGTCGGCAACATATTATAACTTTTTCAGGAAAGGAAAAAGTAAAGGCAGCTAAACCCCGCGTTCCTCGGGGTGCCAGATGATTTTGTGGAGCTGGAGCTGCACGCGCAGGCGGCTCACATCGTGCCCCGCTTCGTGGCGGCGGCGCAGGGCTTCCACCAGAGCCACGGGCTCGATGGCACCGAAGACGGGGGAAAAATAAACGAACGAGCGCGGTTGCAGTTCATCAAGCACGGCGTAGGCGCGGTCGAGGTCAGCATCGGAAGCCACAACGAATTTCAGCACGTCCTGCTCGCGCAGGGCGGCAAAGCTCGGGCGGTGCATCTGCGCCTCCATGCGGGAGGCGGGGAGCTTCCAATCCAAGGTGATGAGCAGGTGCGAGTCCGCATGCGGCAGGGTGCGCAGCTCTTCCGTGCTGCGGCTGCCGTTGGTTTCCACGTTCACGGCGATGCCCTTCTCCATCAGTTGCCGCACCAGCTCGACCGCAGCGGGCTGTTCCAGCGGTTCACCGCCTGTCAGGGTGACGGCGTGCGTCGTCACGGCGGCAACGATATCCTCCACCATCATAGCCTTCCCCTGCTCTTTCTTCAAGGCGTAGGCTGTGTCGCACCACGCGCAGCGCAGGTTGCAGCCCGCCAGGCGGACGAAGGTCGTCAGCATGCCGGCGGTCTTGCCCTCGCCGTCGATGCTCACAAAGATTTCGTTGACGATGAGCGTGTCCATCAGTTGGCGTAGGGGGTGGGGTCGGGGATGCCCGCGGTTTCAAAGGCCTCTTTGCGCTCGCGGCAGGTGCCGCAGGTGCCGCAATGCTTCTCCCCGCCTTTGTAGCAGGAGTAGGTGTGAGAAAAATCCACCCCCATCTCGGCCCCCATGGCGGCGATATCGCCCTTGGTGCAGTCAATGAAGGGGCGCAGGATTTCCAGCTTCGCATAGGTGCCCAGCGAAATGGCGGAGGACATGGCCTGCATGAATTCCTCGCGGCAGTCGGGGTAGATGTCGTGGTCCCCGTTGTGGGCGGCAATCACCATGGCCTCCGCGCCGCGGCTCTCCGCAATGCCCGCCGCGATGGCGAGAAAGATGCCGTTGCGGAAGGGCACGACGGTGAGCTTCATGTTATCGTCGCGATAATCGCCGTCGGGGATGGCGTCTGCGCCGTCCAGCAAGGCAGAGCTCAGGTGTTTACCGATGGCGGTGATATCCACGGCATCAAAGGGGATACCCAGATGCGCCGCCTGCCACGCTGCACAGGCCAGCTCGTGCGCGGCGTGGTTGCTGCCGTAGTCAAAGGCCAGTGCACCCACCACCTCGTGGTGGCGGGCTGCCCAGTGCAGCGCTGTCACGGAATCCATGCCGCCCGAAAGCAGCACGACCACTTTTTTGCGGGATGCTTGCACCATGGAAAGAGAATGATTCAACGCCGCCATTCTACCATCGTTTCAGTCTTTTAGCAAACCTATTCTCTTGACGCTGTCCGCGCACTCCGTTATACTGCAGCCATGCTCCGCAGCTTGCTTTCTTTCTCTCTATCCTGTGTGTTGCTGGCCGCCTGTCAGCAGCATCAGGGCACGCACATCACCTCGCTGGCCGATTTGCCGCTGAAGGACACCACGCCGCCCAAGTTTAACTGGCAGAACGCCCCGCTGCGAGCTAATGCCCAGTACATCCTCTGCGAAGCGAACTCCGAAGCCGAGCGCAAGTCCAAGCTCGGGGACTACTATTTCCTGCGCTGGTACGATGCCGAGCCACAGAAGCCCGTGCGCGTGGTGATGAAGTATACCCAAGCTCAAACCGGACCGAAAGTGCTGGAGCTGGTCAAGGAATACAAGGAACCGCGCACAAGCAAGGGCGAGCGCAAGGAGGAGTTCTTCTTCAATGGTGCCGAGCGTGCCGAAAAGGGCGATATCCTGAGCTGGCGCATCGAGCTCTTCTGCGACGGCAAGCTGTTGGACAGCCGGCAGTCCTACCTCTGGGAATAAAGACAAGTCCGAAGGGCAAAGGGCGAAGGAAAGATCAACCGCGATGATAGAGCGTTTCATCGCGGTTTTTTGTTGTAACGGCGCGGGATATGTGGTAAAAAAACGCTTGTATGGAGAAGACACTTTTCCAAAAAATAGCTGATAAGGAAATCCCCGCCGCCCTCGTGTACGAGGACGAGCTCTGCGTGGCCTTCCGCGACATTTCCCCTGCGGCCCCTGTGCATGTGCTGCTGGTGCCCCGCAAGCCCATCCCCGATATCGCCGCCGCGACCGCCGAGGATGCCGCCCTGCTGGCACACCTCATGCTCAAAGTGGGCGAGATTGCCCGCGCCGAGGGCATTGCCGAGGGCGGGTTCCGCACGGTGATGAACACGGGCGCGGATGCGGGGCAGACTGTGCCGCACCTGCATATCCACATCATCGGCGGTCGCTCGATGCAGTGGCCCCCGGGTTAAGTTTTTCCCCTCGTTTTCCCCTGCTCTTCGCACGATAGGTTGTGAACGCGCCGACACAAGCGGGCATTCTGCGCAGCGAGTGGGTGGAGCCCACCACGCTTGAGCTCTGGTTGTCCGATAACCGCATGCTCCGCCTCTCCTTCCCCGAGGCGGGTGTCGTCCGCTGCCGCTATGTGACGACGGCAGTGTTCGAGCGCATCCCGACCTACGGGGTCTCCCCCGACTACACGCCGCAGCAGACAGCCTTGCAGGAGAGTGCCACGCCCGAGGCCATCGTCATCTGCACGGAGCGCATCCGCGTGCGCATCCGCCGCGCGGACGGCGGGCTGGAGTTCTTCGATCGCGCCACGGGCACCTGTCTCTGCGCGGATGCCGAGGGCATGGGGCACCGCCGCTCCGAACGCACGGGCGACGACCTTGTGTGGGTGCTCAAACACATGCCCAAGCAGGCCCACTTCTTCGGGCTGGGCGACAAACCGGGCGAGCTCAATCTGCGCGGCAAACGCAAGGTGATGTGGGGCTCCGACCACTACAAGTTCACCCCCGAAAGCGACCCGCTCTACAAGAGCATCCCCTTCTTCCTCTGCCTGAACGAAGGCACGCAGTACGGCATCTTTTTTGACAACACCATGCGCTCCTACTTCGATTTCGGCAAGGAACGCAAGGACCGCCTGCTGTTCGGCGCGGACGGCGGCGTGATGGACTACTATTTTATTCTCGGCACGGATGCGCTGGACACAGTGGCCACCTACACCCGCCTGACGGGCCTGCCGCCCATGCCCCCGCTCTGGGCGCTGGGCTACCACCAGAGCAAGTGGAGCTACCGCAACGAGCAGGAGGTGGAGCACCTCGCCGCCGAGTTCCGCCGAAGAAAAATCCCCTGCGACGCCATTCATCTGGACATTCACCACATGAAGAAGTACCAGGCACTCACCTGGGACCGCGAGGTTTTTCCCGACCCGCCCGGCATGATTCGCAAGCTCGGCGATGCGGGCTTCAAGGTGGTGACCATCATCGACCCCGGCATCAAGGTGAACCCCGACAACTATGTGTGGCGCAGCGGCTTTGAGCGCAATGTCTTCTGCCGCCGCCACGACGGCGCACTCTTGCAGGGCGACGTATGGCCGGGCAACTGCACCTTCCCCGATTTCACCTCGCCCCACACCCGCGAGTGGTGGGCGGGGCTCTTCCGCCGCCAAGTGGCGGAGTACGGCGTGCGCGGCATCTGGACGGACATGAACGAGCCTGTCATGTTCCCCGACAAAACCTTCCCGGATGACACCCGCCACGCCTTCGACGGCTTCTCCTGCTCCCACCTGAAAGCCCACAACATCTACGGCCAATGCATGGCGCAGGCCACCCACATGGGCATGCAGCGTTTCGCCCCCGCCCGCCGCCCCTTCGTGCTCTCCCGCAGCGGCTTCGCGGGGCTGCAACGCTATGCCGCCACATGGACGGGCGACAACAGCTCCGACTGGGAAAACCTCAAGATGGCCAACCTCATGGTGCAGCGGCTGGCCACCAGCGGCATCTCCTTCTGCGGGGCGGACACGGGCGGCTTCCTCGGCCACCCCACGCCCGAGCTCTTCTGCCGCTGGATGCAGATGGCGGCCTTCCACCTCTTCTTCCGCAACCACAGCAACGGCGAGTTCGGCGGGCAGGAGCCTTGGTGCTTCGGGGCCGAGACAGAGGCCGCCGTGCGCCGCGCGCTGGAGGAACGCTATGAGCTGCTGCCTTATTTCTACACGCAGTTCTACCGCTACCACGCGGCGGGCATCCCCGCCATCCGTTCGCTCGCGCTCATGTACCCCGAGAACACGGACATGTACTGGCGCAGCAGCGAGTTCTTCCTCGGCGATGCGCTCTACATCGTCCCCGTGCACCACCCGCAGCACGACGGCGGCGAGGGCCGTTTCCTCTACATGCCCCCGGGCGCGTGGTACAACTTCCGCACGGATGCCCCCGTGCCCGCCACGGGAGAGGAGGTGTGGACCCCCACCCCGCTGAGCCACATCCCCGTCTTTGTGCGCGGCGGGCACATCATCCCGCGCCGCCCGCTCGCCCTGCACACGGACGACATGGCGCGTGCGCCCTTCACCTACCACCTCTGGTGGGCGGCGGAAGCGGCAGAAACGAGCTATCTCTACGAGGACGCGGGCGAGGGACAGGAATACCGCGACGGCGATTTTCTCTTCCACCGCTTCACCTTCCGCTCCGAGCTGCGGCACGCCACCCTCACCGCCACCCGCAGCGGCAACCGCCCCCCTGCCCACCCCTCGGCGGAGCTGGCCCTGCACGCCCTGCCGCAGAACGCCGCGCCCGTCCTCCTCGCCGATGGGGCCCCCTGCGAGGGAGCCTTCGATGAACAGGGCGTCTATCGCGCCGCTATCCCCGCGCTCTTCCGCACCCTCGACCTCTCCTTATGAACAGCCGCACGCTCGACAAGATTGTGAACCGCCTCGACACGCTCGGCACCGCCGAGCTGCGCCAAGTCTTCCTGCGCATGGCGTCCGACAAGGGCCTCCTCCAAGATGTGTTCGACACCCTGCGCGACGGGCTGATTCTCTTCGATGCCGAGGGCAAGGCTCGCATGGCCAACAAGGCCGCAGCCGCCATTTACGGAAAGCCCCTGCGCGAGCTGCTGAGCATGCCTTTCGAGCTGCTGACGGGGCGCACCATTACGTGGGATGAGCTGAAAAACAGCGGCATCGCCATCACGCGCGATATTCAGGTGAACTACCCCGAGCCGCGCCACTACAATTTCCTGATGAGCCCCGTGGCGGAGGGGTCCGAGTATCTTCTTCTCGTGCAGGACGACACGGAGAAGCGGACCCGGGGTGAAGAGAGCGCCGAGGCGGAGCAGATGAACCTGCTCAGTTTCATGGCGAGTGCCGTGGCGCACGAAATCGGCAACCCGCTCAATTCGCTGGGGCTCAACCTGCAACTGCTGCAACGCAAGCTGCAACGCCTGCCCGAGAGCGACAAAGAGAAACTCATGCCCCTGCTGGAAAGTGCGCTGGGTGAGAGCCGCCGGCTGGACACCCTGCTGCGCAACTTCCTGCAAAGCATGCGCCCCACCGCCCTCAAGCGGGAGGAGGTGCAGCTCAACCCGCTGATTCAGCAGGTGCTCGATGTGCTGGACCCCGAAATCGCCGCGCGCGGTGTCGCCATCCATCTGGAGCTGCACGACAAAATCCCTGCCTTGGAAGCCGATTCCGGCAGCCTCTTCCAAGTCTTCTACAACCTCATCCGCAACGCCTACCAATCCATCCCCGGGGAGGACGGCGGCATCCTCATCCGCACGGATTTCAACGACACGGATGTCCGTATCCTCATCAGCGACACGGGCACCGGCATCTCGCACGAGGTAATGGGCAGCATGTACGAGCCCTTCCGCACCACCAAAAAGAAGGGTAACGGCCTCGGGCTGCTCATCGTCCGCCGCATCATCAAGGACCACGGCGGCACCCTCGGCTTCGCATCCAAGGAGGGCATCGGCACCACGGTGACCATCACCCTGCCCCGCGCCGACCGCGTTGTCCGCCTGCTGCCGAACTGAGGGGGCTCGGATTATAGGGCACACTCACGCTTCGCCAATTTCCAGACTTCTGCAAAAGAATTGGCAAAATCCTGCGGGCGGCGCACCATCCACGCATCAATGAGCGCAGCAGAGAACGGCATCACGCCGCTGATTTCTGCTGCGGGAAAATGCACTTTGCCCGTGTGCATGGCGGCGTAGATCACGACGTGTTCCATGCCCGTCTGCGGCGTGGGCGGCAGGTTCCCGAGACGAATGAGCTTGGCATCCGTAATCCCCAGTTCCTCCTCCAGCTCGCGGCGGGCGGCGGTGTCGTAGTCCTCGCCCGCATCCAGATGCCCCGCAGCGGAGGAGTCCCACACGCCGGGGTGGCGGTCTTTCAACAGAGAACGTTGCTGCAACAGGCAGTCGCGGTTCTTGTTGAACACCAGAATATGCACCGCGCGGTGAATGAGACCATGGTCATGCACCTCCTTGCGGGTGGCTTGGCGGAGCACGTTGTCCTGTTCATCCACCACATCGAAAAGCTCGTCGTCCTTCTGCGGCACGGCAGCCAGCGGGTGCGGATCGTAGCAGTTGGTGAGGTCCACCCATTGCGCCAGAGTCACGTCCTCGGGGCGTGCCTGCGGATTCAGCCCGCAACGCTCTGCCACCTCCGCCCATGCAGGCTCGGCAGGCAGCTGCTTATGCATCTGCTTGCGGCGCTGGGAGAAACAGCGGCGCATGAGCTCGTCCGCCAGACGATGGTCATAGGGCGGCAGCGACAGCGGGTCGCGCGGCGTGAGCAGCATCACCGTCGAATCAATCTTGGGGCGCGGCGAAAAAGCCTCGGGCGGCACGGTTTTCAGCGCCTTGGGTACCCAGTCCATCTGTATCCGCAGGGAGAGCAAGCCGAACGCATCTTCCCCCGGCCGGGCCAGGATGCGGTCGATAAACTCCTTTTGCAGCATCACCACCGCCCTCTCGACCGCGCAGGGAGAGGTCAGGAAATTGGCGAGAATCGCGCCGCCCGCGCTGTATGGCAGATTGCCCATGAACTTGACAGGCTTCTCCGCGAAGAGCGGGCGAGGATCCCAGCTTGCACCATCCGCGTGGTGCACCACGACGTGCTCATCCCCCGCCCAACGCTCACGCTGGTACTCCGCGAGGCGTGCATCGAACTCCACGAGAACCAGCTTGCGGCAGAGCGGCGCGATATGCTCCGTCAGCGCCCCCGTTCCGGGACCCACCTCCACCACGCAATCCTCGGGCTGAATCTCCAGCTGTGCCACAATCCAGCGAGCCACGTTTTCATCCGTCAGGAAATTCTGCCCCAGAGACTTGCTCGGGCTCACCCCCTTCGATTCCAACACCGCTTGGATTTGCGTCTTGTTCATGCGCGGGCATTATACCCACTCGGCACCCTGAAAGCAAGGGCAAACTCCTGAGGGTATAACACGCCTAAGCGCAGATCGAAGCGAACAAAATTACGATAACAGTTCTGCTGTATGAGGAAGTGGGAATATAACACTTGCAACGACAAGGTGATGCTTTGGGCGGTAACAGGGTTATGGCGTATGAGGTTGGCGGCTCAGCCTTCGCTGCGCCGCCATTACCCGCCCCCTTGCCCCTGCTGTCGCAGGGGTTCCCGCCCACAAAGTGTGTGGGCGGCTTCGGGTCGTGAGAACCCACCGGGTTTTCACGGCTCTTCGTCTATTTTTGTGGAATGAAACCGCATCGGTGTCCGAAACACATC
>CALBJX010000058.1 GCA_937893015.1 uncultured Verrucomicrobiales bacterium
GTCAGCGGGGTTTCCGCTGTGGGGGCAGTATAGCTGATTTCAAAACAGGCATACAAACGGGCGGAGGGCAGCGTCAGGCTCCTGAAAGAAATTTCTTCTGAAAAATCCCTGTTTTTTGCATGATTGTGCTTGACGTCCGCCCGCTTGGCGTGTAGAATACGCGCCCCGCACTACAGGTGTAGTGTGGCTCGAACACGTAACTAAACAACACACACACGATGAAAACCCATGTGAAGAAAGGTGACAACGTTCTCGTTATCGCCGGCAAGAACAAGGGCAAGCGTGGTGTCGTGACGTCCGTGAACGCTGCTAAGCAGACCGTGATTGTTGAGGGTGCCCGCATCCTCAAGAAGGCTACCAAGCCCTCCGAATCCGATCCCGATGGCGGCATCAAGGATATTGACGGCCCCATCCACATCTCGAATGTGAAGAAAGAGAGCTGATGCCGAAAGGCACTAAGCTCCGCGCTTAAGCCATCAACAACAATTACTAACAATAAGAGCTGACCCGCTAATATTATGAGCACACCTACATTGCTTACATACTACAAGGAGAAGGTCGTCCCGGCCCTCCAGGCGAAGCATCAGTACACCAACGTGCACCAGATTCCCCGTCTTGAAAAGATTGTGGTGACGACGTGCATGGGCAAGGCTGCCGACCGCAAGCAGGCGGTTGAAGACGCCGTGGCTGAAATCGCCAAGATCACCGGCCAGAAGCCGGCCCCCACCTACGCCCGCAAGAGCGTGGCTAACTTCAAACTCCGCGAGGGTGAAATCCTCGGCGCCCGTGTGACGCTGCGCTCCACCCGCATGTGGGAGTTCCTCGATCGCTTCATCAACATCACGGCCCCGAACATCCGTGACTTCCGTGGCCTGCCCACCAAGTCCTTCGACGGCCGCGGCAACTACGCCATCGGTATCGCTGATCAGTCCATCTTCCCTGAGATTGAGCTCGACCAGATCAAGCGCAACATCGGTTTCGACATCATCTTCGTCACCTCCGCTCCCACGGATGAAGAAGGTCGCGACCTGCTCGCGGAGCTGGGTATCCCCTTCCGCAAGCCCAACAAGAAGACTGAAGAAAACGCCTAACCTTTTATACGACCATGGCAGTATTAAGTGATCCCATCGCTGATTTCCTCACCCGAGTGAAGAACGCCGGCATCGCCCGCAATGAGTCTTTCACCGCTCCCCACTCCAAGATCAAGGCCGAAATCGCCCGCATCCTTGCGGAAGAAGGCTACATCTGGTCCTACGAAGTGCAGGGCGAGGGCAAGGACAAGGTCATCAAGGTGAAGACCAAGTTCACCCCCGAGGGTAAAGCTATCGTCACGGACGTGAAGCGCTGCTCCAAGCCGGGCCGCCGCCAGTATGTCCACTCCGCCGAGATTCCCACCGTGATGAACGGTCTGGGTATCTCCATCGTTTCCACCTCCGCCGGCATGATGACGGGCGCCAAGGCCCGCAAGCAGCAGATCGGCGGCGAGCTCATCGCTCTTGTCTGGTAAGTAACCCCTAACCTGTAGAACAAGAAAATGTCTCGAGTAGGTAAGAAAGTTATCGCTATCCCCGCCGGCGTCACTGTGACCATCGCGGGCAGCACCGTCACCGTCAAGGGCGGCAAGGGCGAACTCAGCTGGACGATGCCCGAGGGTATCTCCGCCGCTGTGGAAGGCTCTGAGCTCAGCGTCAGCCGCGCGGATGAATCCCGCAAGCTGCGCGCCCTGCACGGCACCAACCGTTCTCTCCTCGCCAACATGGTCGAGGGCGTCTCCAAGGGCTTCGTCAAGGAGCTTGAAATCGTGGGCGTGGGCTTCAAGGCCGCCGTCAAGGGCAAGGCTCTCGATCTCGCGCTCGGTAAGTCTCACCCCATCCTGCACCCCATCCCCGCCGGCCTGACCGTCACGGTCGCGGACAACACCAAGATCAAGGTGGAAGGCGTCGATAAGCAGGTTGTCGGTCAGTTCGCTGCCGAAGTGCGCGGTTACTATCCGCCGGAGCCCTACAAGGGCAAGGGTGTCCACTATGTGGGCGAGCACATCCGCCGTAAGGAAGGCAAGAGCGTCGGTAAGTAATTATTCCAACAAAAACTCTGAAAGTTTCAACGAATATGAGCACACTCAATCGCAAAGCCGTCCGCAAGCACGTTCACACGCGTATCCGCAAGAAGATTTCCGGTACGCCCGAGCGTCCCCGTCTGGCTGTCAACTTCTCCAACCAGCATGTCTATGCTCAGGTGATCGACGATACGAAGGGCCACACCCTCGTCTCCGCCTGCACCAAGCAGCTTGACCTCTGCGCCGCCAACAAGGAAACCGCCGCCAAGGTGGGTGCCGCCGTTGCCGAGCGTGCGCTGGCCGCCGGTATCACCGAGGTCGTCTTCGACCGTGGTGGTTTCCTCTACACGGGCAAGGTCAAGGCCCTGGCCGACGCCGCTCGTGAAGCCGGTCTCAAGTTCTAATAGAAAGGTCTGACACAACATGAATACTGAAGAAACGAAAGCTCCGGAAGCCGAAGCCGCGACGTCTCCCGCCGCTGCTCCCCAGGGTCGCGGTCCCCGCGCTCCCCGTCGTGACGGCAACCGCAACGGTCGTGGGCCCCGCCGCGAAGGCGGTCGCCGCCCCGAGGCTCCTGCTGAGGAAGGTCCTCAGCTGATGGAGAAAGTTGTGTACGTCAACCGTTGCGCCAAGGTGGTCAAGGGTGGTCGTCGCTTCTCCTTCTCCGCCCTCATCGTGGTGGGTGACCAGAAGGGCAAGGTCGGCTATGGTTTCGGCAAGGCCAATGAGGTCTCCGACGCCATCCGCAAGGGCACGGACGCTGCCAAGCGCGCCATGAAGAGCGTGGTCGTGGTGAACGACACCATCCCCCACGAGACTTACAGCGAGTTCGGCGGTGCCAAGATTGTTCTCAAGCCCGCTGCCGATGGTACGGGTCTTGTGGCCAGCGCCAAGGTGCGTTCCGTGCTGGAGGCTGCCGGCGTGAAGAACATCATCGCCAAGTCCCTCGGTTCCTCCAACGCCGCCAACGTGGTGAAGGCTGTCATGCAGGCGATGCGCTCCATGCGCACGGCTGATCAGGTCCTCTCCGCCCGCGGTAAGAAGAAGAAGGACGCCGCTATCTGAGTTTAACAACCTATCAACGCTTTTACGAATATGTTGACTCTCGAAACACTCGCTCCCAACCCCGGCGCCAAGCATCGCAAGAAGCGCCTCGGCAATGGTGAAAGCTCCGGCCTCGGCAAGACCTGCGGCAAGGGCAACAAGGGTCAGAAGGCCCGCTCCGGCGGCTCCATCCGTCCCGGCTTCGAAGGCGGCCAGATGCCCCTGCATCGCCGTCTGCCCAAGAAGGGCTTCAACAACGCCCGTTTCCGCGCTGAGATTGCCATCGTGAACCTGAACCAGCTCGAAGCCTTCTTCGAGGCAGGTGCCACGGTCACCGAGAACGAACTGCGCGCCGCCGGCCTCGTCAAGGGCAATGCGGACGCCGTCAAGCTCCTCGGCAACGGCAACCTCTCCAAGGCTCTCAACGTCACCGTTGACTTCGCCTCCGCCTCCGTCGCTGCCAAGATTCAGGCCGCCGGCGGCACCCTTACCATCCTCTCCGCGAGCGCTGAGTAAGGTATCGCGGGGGACACCCCGCGTCTGAAAAATCCTCACACAGAGCCGGGCAGCGCAGCGCTGCCCGGCACCTGTGTAAGAACAGGGAAGGGCCTTTTAGGGGGCTGTCTGCTGTTCGGGGAGGGTGGGGAGCATGATGTCTCCTTTCCTCCGCATGCCCCAAGGTCGGGGCAGGGCTGCTGCCTGATGAGCCGCCCGCAATCGACCGCGCTGCCACTCCACCTCCTGTCAACGTCTAACATACGGAAAACATGATTTCTGCGTTTGCCAACACCATGAAGGTTCCCGAGCTGCGGAGCCGCATTCTCTTCACTCTCGCCATGATTGTCATCGTGCGTCTCGGCGTGCATCTGCCCCTGCCCGGTGTGGATGTGCAGACGCTCTCCGAGTACATGGCGCGCGTTTCTCAGGATGGTGACAGCCCCTTCGGCGCCCTCGGTGCCATTCTGACCATCTTCTCCGGCGGCGGTCTGCAGCAGTGCGGTATCTTTGCCCTGGGTATCATGCCCTACATCTCCGCCTCCATTATGACCCAGCTCATGGGTGCCGTCATCCCCAGCATGCAGAAGATGCTGCGCGAGGAAGGCGGCCGCCAGAAGATGACGAAGTACACCCGCATGCTCGCCATCGCCATCGCCATCATTCAGGGCTACTTCCTCACGCAGACCCTCCGCAACCCCTCCTCCATCGGGCTGGACTGCGGTGACCTCGTGATGAACCCCGGCATCATCTTCACCCTCACCACCATCTTCATCATCGTGACGGGCACGATGTTCCTCATGTGGATCGGTGACCAAATCACGGAGCGCGGCGTGGGCAATGGTATCTCGCTCATCATTTCCGTGAACATCATCCACGCGCTGCCCGGTGCCTTCTCCGTGGCGTGGAAGACCTGTGTGATGCGCGGCACCGAGATTAACCCCCTCGGCTCTCTCGGCATGGTGGCCCTCATCCTCTTCATGGTGCTTGTGGTGGCCCTCGTGGTGACCATCAGCGTGGCGCAGCGCCGCATCCCCGTGCAGTATGCCAAGCGTGTCATCGGCCACGGCAAGATGACGCAGGGCGGCACGCAGTACCTCCCCCTCAAGCTCAACTACTCCGGCGTGATGCCCGTCATCTTCGCCACCGCCATCCTGGCCCTGCCGCAGATGCTGGTGATGCAGGTGTTCTCTCAGGACAGCTGGGTGAGCAGCTTCGTGGCCAACTGCCTCTCCCCCAACGATGTGTGGTACTACCTCATCTCCGCCCTCATGATTTTCTTCTTCTCCTATTTCTGGGTGGCGACGATGTTCAACCCCTCCCAGATTTCCGAGGATCTGAAGCGCAGCGGCGGCTACATCCCCGGCGTGCGCCCCGGCCAGCCCACGGCCACCTTCCTCGACCAGACGATGAGCCGCCTCACCTTCTCCGGCTCGCTCTTCCTCACCCTCATCTACTTCCTGCCCAGCCTGCTTTCCGTGTGGGGCGGCCTGCCCATGCTCGTCACGCAGTTCTTCGGCGGCACCTCCCTGCTCATTCTCGTGGGTGTGCTCCTCGATATGATGCGCCAGATTGAGGCCACCCTCCTGCAGCGCAACTACGACGGCTTCATGAAGAAGGGCCGCATCCGCGGCAAGTACAGCCACCTGCAGGGCACCGGCGATGCCGCCGATTCCAAGGGTCTCGTGATTCTTTGGATTATCATCGCCGTCTTCGTGCTGGCCGGCGCCATTGCGATGGCCAGCTGAGAAGAGGGGGTGAACAATACGATTTTCAACCCGGCAGCGCGGCTGTACCGCGCGTAAGAAAAAACCGATCTGCCCGGCAGGGTAGATCGGTTTCTTGTTGATTGAGGCGGCACCGAGCGTCGCTGCTGTGTCGGATGGGGGCGGAGGCCCCGCTAAGCTCCGTTTCCCGCGGAGCGACTGCCCCCGGCCGCGGCACTCCGGGGAAAAGGCCTTGCCGAGCACTGTATGTCTTCTCTCGGCCGTACCCGGGAACAAAGCAGGCCTGACATTTCTGTCAGGCCTGATCCTTGCTCGGCACCAGTATCGGTGCAAGGCTGCTTGTGCCGTATCCCCGGAGACTAGCTTTGCCCGAGGAGCGGCAGGGGGGCAATCAACTTCTGCGTTTCTTGCTGCCTTTGCGGTAGGCGATGCGCTTCGCTGTAGGTTTGGCGTTGCCTGTGCGACGACTGCCTCCCTTGCTCGCGAGCTTGCGCCCGGCGGCACCCTTGCGGGTGGCAACGAGTCGGCGTTGATGCCCGACAGGGCGCAGGTTCCCCTTGTCTACGGGGAGGTTGGCAACGATGGCGTCCGGCACGACGATGCTGCGCATGTTTTCCTTCTTCATCGCCGTTTCATAAGTTTTCTGCGAACAGGTTTCCACCGCGACGGGCGTGCCGCGCTCCACGCGGCGGAAGAGGTCGACCACGTCATCGCTCTTCATACGGATGCAGCCGTATGAAGCGGGGCGCCCGATTTTGCGCTCCTCGGGCGTGCCGTGGATGTAGATGCGTCGGGAGTGGGAGTTCTTGTTGGTGTTCTCCAGCCCTGCGAGTTGGATGACACGCGTCACCACGGGGTCGCGCCCGGCGGCGTCCACCGCGACGACCTCGCCCGTGGGGTGCGCACCCTTGAACACCATGCCCTTGGGTTGACCCTCGCCCGTCTTGTGAGAGACGGCGTGGATGCCCAGCGGCGTGCGGCGGCTGCCGTTGGTGCTGCCGAGGCCGAACTTGGAGGTGCTCACATCGTAGTCCTTGACCTTCTTGCCGCCCTTGTAGACGGTGAGCTTCTGGTCATAGACCGTCACGGCCACGCCGTCGCGCACCACGGCGCGGGGGGCGACGTCGCGGGAGTACCCGCCCATGTGACACGAAGGGAGCAGCAGGGGCGCGGCCAGCGCGACGAGGGAGCATTTAACAGGAAAAGCAAATGTCATAAACAGGTAAAGTTAGGACAATGATAATCGGTTTTCCGTTCAAACTGATTTTTCGCTTACGAAGCCTGCGCCGCTGCAGCCTTGGCGGCACGCTTGCGCTGCACGCGGGCATCCCACAGGCGGGCGAAGGAGCAGAAGCTGGTGTAGAAGAAGCCCAGGAAAGGCAGCATGAAGAAGAAAGCGGGGATATCCCCCGTCGCCAGCTTAAAGATTTCCACCGCCGCAAAGAAGAGGCCGAAGATGAGCTCCAGCGTGGGCACCAACACGGATTTGAGCGCCTTGTAGCCGGCCGCACGCTTCTCGATGGAGAGCGCACCCTCCTTGGATTCGCCGAACTTGGGCGTGCGGACAAACTCGCTCTGCTGCCCGCAGACGGCCTCCAGCACGGCCTTGGCGTTGTTCACCGCCATGCCGACACCCAGCGCCAGCAGGGGAATCATGAGCGGGAAGACCATATACCACCGCTTGGGGCGCACGATGGCCTCTGCGGTCACATAGAAAATCATCACCGCCACAGAGGCGAAGAAGAAGAGCGTGAAGGTGAGCAGAATCATCTGCAGGGACTCCCACCTCCACTCACCGGAGGGGTTCACATAGCCCGTGGAAATCGGCAGCACGAGGAAGCACAGCAGGATGAGGGCGAGGTAGGAGTAGTTGCAGGTGAGGTGCGTGGTCGCCTCCATCTTAGCCTTGAAGGGCGCGTTTGAACGCCAGATGGTGAAGAGCATTTTTTGGCAGACCTGAATGCAGCCTTTTGTCCAGCGATGTTGCTGCGCCTTGAAGCCGTCCATGTCCTCGGGCAGCTCGGCGGGGGTCACGTAGTCGTTGAGGTAGATGAATTGCCACCCTTTCATCTGGGCGCGGTAGGAGAGGTCCATGTCCTCCGTGATGGTGTCGTGCTCCCATCCCCCGGCGTCCACGATGGCGCATTTGCGCCACACGCCCGCCGTGCCGTTGAAGGTGAAGAAGCGGCCGGATCGGTTGCGGCAGGTCTGCTCCAGCGCAAAGTGGCCGTCCAGGAAAATGCTCTGCAGGCGGGTGAGCAGATTCTTGTTGCGGTTGATGTGGCCCCAGCGGGTCTGCACCAGCGCCACCTTTTCATCCGTGAAGTAGGGCATCACGGTCTTGAGGATGTCGGGCTCGGGGCGGAAGTCCGCATCGAGGATGAGCAGGAACTCGCCCTTGGCGACGGCATCCGCGGCTTCCAGCGCACCTGCCTTGAAGCCCGTGCGGTCCGTGCGGTGCAGACACACGATGTCAAAACCCTCTGCGCGGTATTTTTCCACCTGTTCGCAGCACAGGTCGTAGGTGTCGTCCGTGGAGTCGTCGAGAATCTGGATTTCGAGCTTGTCCTTGGGATAATCAATCGCCGTCACCTTTTTCAGCAGACCCTCCACCACAAACTTCTCGTTAAACATGGGGAGCTGGATGGTGACGAGCGGCCACTCCTCCCATTGCGCCTTGGGCCGGGGCGTGTGCTTGCGGTGGATGAGGTAGAGAATCACCATCAGCAGGCGATGGCAGCCGTAGCCGGACATGCCGATAAGCACGATGAAATAGGCGGCCAGCCAGAGAATATCAAACCAAGTTGCTGTAGCAGGTTGCATGAGAGGGGAAGAGCTTTTTCTGAGAGATGGCGGGAGAGAGGCACACACCCCGCGTTGCTTTTTCAGCGTCAGCAGCGTAGGATTCAGCTTGACGCGCGGGGATGGTAAGGTATAATGGGCGCGTAGTCAAGCCTATTTTAACGCTGAAACCACACGCATTCGCTATGAAATTTTCCTCCTTCCTGATTCCTGCTTTCTTCGCGTCCCTGCCGCTGTGCTATGCGCAGGAGACCGCGGAGCTCGCCGATGCCTCTGCTGAGGAATTGACGGCGGAGGATATGGTAGGTATCGAGGGGGAGGAACCCGCCGAGCGCCGCCCCGGTGAGGTGCCTGCGCTTTTCCGTGATGACGCCAATCTGGATGACAACCACGCGAATCAGGAACTGGGTATCAACATTTACACGGCGCCCTCCATCAGCAAGATTTTTGACCAGCTGGACAACCTGCCCTCCATTCCCGAGGAATACGTGCTGCGCAACCGCACGGAGAAATTGCCGACGGATACGGGTTCCCTGGCGCTGGAGATGGGCTACCTGCTGGCGGATGGTTTCATTGCCGTGCGCAGCGGGCATATGAACGATATCAAACCCATCGCGTTGGACCTCACGCGTTTCGGGAAGGCCATCGGCGTGGGGGAGAAGATGAACAGCCACTCCGCGAGCCTGCTGGAGCACGCCGAGAAGGGGCAGCTGGAGGAGTTCAAGCGCATCCTCGCTTCTACGCAGGGGGATGTGAATGCCGAGCTCGCCTCCATGCGCGACCCCGATCTCGCGCATCTGCTGGCTTTGGGTGGTTGGGTGCGCGCATTGGATGCGGCAGCGGCGGCTATCGAGAACAAGTTTAATGCGGAACAGGCCGCCGCTATCTTTTACCCCGATGCTCCTGCCTACTTTGAGGAGATGTTGGGCTTCCTGAACCCCAAGACGGCCTCCAAAATCCGCGTCAGGGAGATGAGCGAGCAGCTGCAGAAGCTCCGCGACATCATGACGCTGCCGGAGGGGCAGCAGCCCGACCTTGAGAAGGTGAAGGCGCTGCATGCCGCCGCTACCCGCATCTCCACGCTGGCCGTGGGCGAAGGCCATGAGCACTGAGAGCCGCAGTCTCCCCGTCCGTGATTATCTGGACATGGGCGTTACGATGACGGCCTTGCAATACATGCGCCACCCCCGCCCGGCCTACCGCATCACCTTCCGCCTGCGCCTGTGCAACGCCGGGCGCGGCAGCGTACGTCTGCTGGGCCGCAAATGGACGCTGCGCGACCGCTCCGGCGCCACCCGCATCATTGAGGCCGATCAGGTCTTCAACCAGCAGCCTGTGCTTACTCCCGGTTCCGTATTCTCCTATGGTGGCTATCACACCTTCGACTCCATGCCCATGGGCATGGAGGTGCGCTTCTTCGGCACCGACCAAAGCAACGAGGCGTTTATCTCGCCGGCTCTGGCACTTTCCGTCAACAGAAAATAAACTCATCATTCGGCCATCAGCCTTCGTCTTTTCCTCTTATGCTCATCGCTCCTTCCATGCTTGCCTGTGATTTCCGCCGTATCGGGGATGAAGCCCAACGCGCCCTCTCTGCCGGGGCGGATTGGCTGCACCTCGATGTGATGGATGGTTCCTTCGTCGACAACATCTCTTTCGGGCCCGATATCTGCGCGGCTATCCGCAAGAGTGTCCCTGCGGACGCCTATTTGGACGCGCACCTCATGATTGACGCGCCTGACCATTATCTGCCGCGCTTCGTCAAGGCGGGGATGAACATGATTACCATCCACGCGGAGCGCGAAGGCGCGGTCGACCTGCGAGCTACTCTCGGTGCCATCCGCGCGGCGGGTGCCCATGCGGGCCTTGCGGTGAATCCCGCCACTTCCGTGGAGAAAGTGTTGCCCTATCTCGACAGCGTGGACATGGTGCTGGTGATGAGCGTCGTGCCCGGTTTCGGCGGGCAGAGTTTCATGGGCGAGGTGCTGGACAAGGTGCGCGTGCTTGCCGCTGAACGCGAAAAACAGGGGCTGAACTTCCTCATTCAGATGGACGGCGGCATCGGCCCTGCGCAGGCTCCCCTTTGTGCGGAAGCGGGCGCGGATTGCCTCGTGGCGGGCTCTTCCACCTTCAAAGCCCCCGATATGGCCGCCGCCATCGCAGCCATGAAGTAAGGCTCCACCTTTTGAACCACGGCGCGGCGGCTTGTCTCGGCCCGGACGAAGACGGCTGCCGCATCGGCAATTTTTTTCCATATGGATAAAGGCACAAAAAGTCTGCTGAACCTCTTTCTGAGCGTGCTGGCGCCGGTGCTCATTCTGGAGCATTGCTCCGCGAGCGGCGATGCCCTGTGGCAACTCGGGCCCGCGTGGGCCATGGTCGTCGCGCTCGCTTTGCCTCTCGGCTGCGGCGTGTGGACCTTTGCCGACCAAAGGAAGGCGGACCCCATCACCATCCTCGGGCTCTTCGGTACCATTCTCACGGGGGTGGTGACGGTTTATGCGACCCTGGGCACCGAAACTGCGATCCGCCCCGATACGCCGTGGTGGTATGCCGCCAAGGAAGCCCTCATCGCAGGGCTGCTGGGTGTGGCCGTGCTGCTCACGGCCCGGCGTCGCGACTCTTTGCTGCGCCTCTTTGTTTATTCGGACGGGCTTTTCGATACCCGCAGTATCGAGACCGCGGTGGCCGCGCAGAACGCCGAGGCCGCCTATGAGCGCATCCTGCGCCGCGCCAGTCTGTATACGGCACTCTCTCTGCTGCTGTCGGCGGTGGCTAACTTCCTCTTCTCCCTGTACTTTTTGCTGCCCGTGCCCGACCTGCCCGCCGCACAACAGGCAGTGGCCTACAATGAGGCTGTCGCCACCATGATGTGGTGGGGCTACCTCGTCATCGGCGTGCCGTTGCTTGCGACGCTATTCGGTGTCATCCGCTACCTGCAGCGTGCGCTGGCGGAGCTCACAGGGCTTGACCGCGACCGCATCAGTATGATGTAAGCCTCCTTCCCGATTCCTTTGCTCAAAAAAACGTTCTGCCCGTGGGGACAGAGCGTTTTTTTGTGTTTCGGCCCCCCTCTCCTCATGGAGAGTTTTTGGGGGAATAAAGTTGTATAAACAGGGGAGCGCAAAACGCAAAAAGGCCTTTTCTCCTTTTGTGTCGGGTTCTGCTCTGTCGCTTCGGTGGCAGCTGTTGCCCTTCCTGCTCTGCTTGTTATTTTGTAAGGCGACTACACCTATGAAAAACGAGAGACGCCTGATGCGCGAGCTCTTGCGGGGGACGGGGTTGTGCCCGATTGACGCTGCGCGGCTCGTGCGGAATCTTTCCGACTGCAAACATAACCATCTCTGCAATGCAACACTGAACGCCATGGCTGATTCCGATATCTACCGCATGGGGCTGGAGGCCCGCGCGGGGCAGCAACGCTCCGTCCCTTTCCGCGAGGCTGCAGAGGCTTATCTGGCGGCCAAGGCAGCGGATTCCCGCCCCCGCACGACGAATGAGCGCAGGCAGGTCGTTCAGCGTGTGCTGCGCGCCGTGCCCGAGTGGGGGGATCGGCTCCTGACCGAGTGGAGTGTGAGCCAATGCCGCATCGTGCTCGCGGAGACTTTCCCCACCAAAGCTGCCCGCAACAAAGGGTATAGCCACCTCAAAGGGCTGTTTCGCTTCGCTATGCGGCAGGAGTGGTGTGCCGACAATCCCTTCGACCTGCTGACACCGGAAAAAACGCATGAAGCGGAACTTCTGTTGCCCACGCTGGCGCAGCTCGGTCGCCTGCTGACCATGAGCGCCTCCATCGGCTATCGTTCCTGTGCCCCGGCCGTGGGGCTCATGCTCTGGGCGGGCATCCGCCCCGCAGAGGTCTGCCGCCTGCGCTGGGGCGATATCGATTTGAATGAGGGTGTGGCTTATCTGCGCCCGCAGCACAGCAAGACGGGCGGCCCGCGCCAAGTGACGTTGCAACCTGTGCTGCGGCGTTGGCTTGCACGCTATTATCCCAAGGGCGTGCCGGCGGCGGATATCCCGCTCACCCCTGCAGACTGGGTGCGTCTGTGGCGCGATTTGCGCACGGAGTCCGGCTTGCAGCCTTGGCGCCCCGATACGCTGCGCCACACCTTTGCCTCATACCACCTCAAACGCTTCCGCAGCATCGACCTCCTCCAGACCGAAATGGGGCACAGCAATCCGCGCCAGCTCCGCACACGCTACCTGAACATGCGCGGTATCACCGCCGAGATGTGTGCCGCTTTCTGGAAAGGGCGTTTTGATGAGAACGGCATCATGGAGCCCCATCAACGGCATGCCCGCTGACGGACGTGCGCCCGCGCTCGGTCTGCCGGGCGCCCTACCGCCGCGCCGTCAGCAGGGCATATAAGCCCACGGAGAACAAAAGAGCGCAAAAGCCGACGGAAAGGACCTTTTTCGCCAGCTCGATGTCCGTAGCTGCAAGGTGGTGATAGACGCCGCCCAGCAGGGCGAGACCGAGGAACAGGGTGATGATGGCGGATTTGTTGGCTTGCCACATGGCGGGGAAGAGGGGGGCGGAAAGAACGCCAAGCACGTTGAGGTACTTGGCGTTCATGAGAAATCATCCCTTCAACAGGGAAGCGCGGCTTTAGTAGTTGAGCGCCTCGATGCGGAAGTAGGACTGCGGGTGCACACAGACGGGGCACACCTTGGGCGCCTTCTGACCCACCACGATGTGGCCGCAGTTTGCGCACTGCCAGATGCAGTCGCCGTCGCGGGAGAACACGAGGTCGCCCTCGATGTTGGCCAGGAGCTTGCGGTAGCGCTCCTCGTGGTGCTTCTCGATGGCGCCCACGCCTTCGAAGAGCTTGGCGATGGCCTCAAAACCTTCCGCGCGAGCTTCCTCGGCGAAAGTCTTGTACATGTCGGTCCACTCGTAGTTTTCGCCGCCCGCGGCATCGGCCAGGTTCACGGTCGTGGTGGGAATCTCACCGCCGTGCAGGAGCTTGAACCAAATCTTGGCGTGCTCCTTCTCGTTGCGAGCCGTTTCCTCGAAGAGCTCAGCGATCTGGACATAGCCATCCTTCTTCGCCTTGGAAGCGTAGTAGAGATACTTGGTATGAGCCTGACTCTCGCCCGCGAACGCGGTGGCAAGATTGGCTTCCGTCTTGGTGCCTTTCAGATCTTTCATGATGGATTCGTGTATGCTCGGGTGCTTCATGCTCCCGACGGTCCAAAGTTTAGAGCAATTCCAAACTGATTGCAAGAAAAAACTCCGTCTCGCTGCGAAACGACAGCGCGAGCATGACAAAACGTGGATTTGTCGATTTGTGATAAGAAATCCTCATTTCTCCATCTCCTCAAGCATCATCGTTTTTCCGCTCAGCTCTTTTTCCTTGACGCACTGCCTTCCTGCGCGTATACTGTGCGTGGATTCGTGTGTCCTTGTGACTTGGTTTCCCTTCGCTTCGGCGCGGGCACGATGGGTTCATCCCCTGAAAAGGAGGGCTCGTCTGCGGCGGGGTGCGGGGCGCGTTTCCGACTCACTCTCAACCTTTTCGTTATTACATGTCTAATTTTTTCCGTAAACTGGCCGCGCTCTTTTCCTACGATGTAGGCATTGATCTCGGCACAGCCAATACGCTGGTCTACATCAAAGATCAGGGTATTGTGCTGCGTGAGCCCTCCGTCGTCGCCATGAAAGGCGACCGCGTGAAGGCCGTGGGCGAGGAAGCCAAGCGCATGGTGGGGCGCACCCCCGGCAGCGTGGTGGCCATCCGCCCGCTCAAGGACGGCGTGATTGCCGACTTCGAGGTGGCGCACAACATGCTGCGCTACTTCATCAAAAAGGCCACCCAGCGCCGCCTCCGCACCCGCATTCTCATCGCCCACCCCTCCGGCATCACGGAGGTGGAGCGCCACGCCATCGAACAGGCGGCTCTGGAAGCGGGCGCCGTGGAGGTTCAACTCATTGAGGAGCCGATGGCTGCGGCCATGGGTGTGGGTATGCCTGTCTCCGAGCCCATCGGCAACATGATTGTCGACATCGGCGGCGGCACCACCGAGGTGGCCATCATCGCTCTTTCCGGCATCGTCTACAGCCAATCCGAAAAGTGCGGCGGCGATGCGCTGGATGAAACCATCGTCCGCCACATGCTCTCCGCGCACAACCTGCACATCGGCACGCGCACCGCGGAGGACATCAAGATTCGCGTGGGTTCCGCCCACCCCCTGCAGCAAGAGCTGGAGATGGAGGTGAAGGGCCGCGACCGCGGCACCGGCCTGCCCAAGACCGTCACCGTGCGCTCCGAGGAAATCCGCGAGGCCTTGAAGGACAAGCTCGACATCATCGTCAGCGCCGTGCGCCAGACGCTCGACCACTGCCCGCCCGAGCTCGCCAGCGACCTCTACGACCGCGGTATCACCGTGGCCGGCGGCGGTGCGCTGCTGCGCGGTCTCGGCGACCTGCTGCACGAGCAGACGGGGCTCCCCATCTTCATTGCGGAAGACCCCCTGAGCGCCGTGGCGGAAGGTACGGGCAAGTTCCTGCAGGAAAATAGCGATCTCTTCTACGAAGACTGATTTTTTGTTGCAAACGGCTTTTTGCTCTCCTGCACAATCGCCTGATTCATCCCGCGCATGCGCGTGGAGAAAGGCTGCGCGGAGAGGCGGAACGCCGACCGCCGCTGCGGACACAACGGCGGGTAACCTTCAACCCTAACCACAACGTTGTCCCTTTTTTCCAAAATGATTCATACCGTTAAACACTTCTTCGGGTTCGGCCAGTGCAACCCGAAGGAGGGAACCACCATCGTCATCAACTCCGAAAAACTGGAACGCCGTGTCGCCCTGCTGGAGGACGGCGTGCTGGAGGAATACAGCATCGAACGCGAGGGCGAGGAAAACATCGTCGGCGGCATCTTCAAAGGCCGCGTCAAGAACATCGAGCCCGGCCTGAAGGCCATGTTCGTGGACATCGGCGGTGAGAAAAACGCCTTCCTGCACTTCTGGGATGCGCTGCCCCTCGCGCTGGACTCCTCCCTTGAAGAAATCCAGAAGGAGGGCCGCCCCCGCAAGCAGCAGAAGAAAATCACCAGCAAGGATATCCCCGACATCTACCCCGTCGGCTCCGAAATCATGGTGCAGGTGACCAAGGGCCCCATCAGCTCCAAGGGCCCCCGCGTGACGACGAATATCTCCCTTGCCGGCCGCTACATCGTGCTGATGCCCTTCACGGACCAGTTCGGTATCTCCCGCAAGATTGACGACCCCAAGGAGCGCCAGCGCCTCCGCCAGATTGTCCAAAAACTCAACGTGCCGGAGGGCATGGGCATCATCATGCGCACGGTGGCGCAGGGCCAGC
>CALBJX010000059.1 GCA_937893015.1 uncultured Verrucomicrobiales bacterium
CTGGTTGCGGAAGTTGGAGAGCATGCCGCCGGGCACCTGATAGCGCAGGGTGTCGGAGTTGACAATCTCGTTCTTGTGGCTCGTGAAGCGGGAGAGGCTGTCGTACACGGGCTGCAGCATGCCGGAAATCTTCGTGAGCTTGGCCTTGAAGTCGTCGGCCACCACGGGGCAGCGATCGTAGCCGCTGAGCAGGGCGAGCATGCGCATAGCGTCGGGCTGGCCCGTGCCGTTGGCGAAGGGAGCAATCGAAACGTCCACGGCATCCGCACCGGCGTTGATACCGGCCACATAGGTGGCGGCGCCGAGACCGGCGGTCTCGTGCGTGTGAATCCACACGGGCAGGCCCGTCTCCTTCTTGAGAGCCTCCGTCAGGGCAGCCGTCTCGCTGGGGGGAATGAGGCCCGCCATGTCCTTGATGACGATGCCGTCCGCGCCCATGTCGGCAATCTGGCGGCCGAGCTTGGCGAAGTACTCCAGATTGTGAACGGGGGAAGTGGTGTAGCAGATGGTGCCGTGCGCCGTCTGGCCCGCCGCCTTCACCGCCTGAATGGAGGTGCGCATGTTCTCCGGGTCGTTGAGGCAGTCGAAGATACGGAACACGTTCATGCCGTGCTTGGCGGCGAGCGTGCAGAAGGCCGTCACCACGTCATCGGCGTAGTGCGTGTAGCCCACGAGGTTCTGGCCGCGCAGCAGCATCATGTGCGGGGTGTTGGGGGCCAGCTTCTTGAGGGTGTCGAGGCGGTCGAAGGGATGCTCGCCGAGGAAGCGCAGACCGGAGTCGATGGAGGCGCCGCCCCAGGTTTCGAGAGCGGAGAAGCCCATGGTGTCGAGGATGGGAGCAATCTCCAGCATCTGCTCGGTGGACATACGCGTGGCAGCCAAAGACTGGTGACCATCGCGCAGAACGGTGCAGTTGAATGTAGCAGGTTTGGTCATAAAATTTCAGGAAATAAATGAATTTATCTGGTGTAAGTCTAGCACAAAACGCCCCCGCACGTCAAGCGATATGTCCGCTTCCGCTGCGGGAAGTATCATTTTTCCGCCGCTTCACCGCCGCAGCACCCGCAGGGGTGGGCCACGAGGGGGAAATCGTGCGCAAGGGGGTAGTCCGCCACCTTGATGAGCTCCACGCCGTACATGGCGGCGATTTCGGGGGCTTGGGAGGAGGCATATTCCTCCGCATAGTAGATGGTTTTCACGCCGTGGGCGCAGAGAGCCTGCATGCAGGAGGTGCAAGGCATGGTCGTGCAGGCCACGGCCTTCGCCTCACCGCGTTTGAAGAGGCTGCACAGGTTGATTTCCGCATGCATCATGAACTTTTGGCGTTCCTCGCGGGAGGCCCAGAACCCTTCGGGCGCGGTGAACCCCGGGAAGAGGCCGTTGTACGCGGTGCCGATGACGCGGTTATCCTTGTCCAACGCGGCGGCACCCACCTTGCGATATGGGTCCTCCGAACGCAGGGCGGCGACGTGCGCAAGGGTCATAATGTATTGAGGAATCGGCAAACGGCTCATAATGCGCTCATTGTAGCCCGAAAGCGCCACGGGGGCAAGCACGAACAGACCGACGCGCTCGTTTTCCTCCTTTTCTCTTGACTTTCAATGACCTTTGTGGCATAACCCGCCCATGGCATATACGGAAGTCACAACGCAAAGTTGGGGGAGTCGCCTGTCGAGTTCTCTCAAGGGGATGGTATTCGGACTGATCTTGGTGGCGGCCTCGGTCCTGCTGCTGTTCTGGAATGAAGGGCGTGCCGTCAAGACCGCGCAAGCGCTGGAAGAAGGCGAGGGAAAGGTCATTCCCGTGGAAAGCAACGCTGCTGCAGATCCCGCCATGGAGAATCAGTTGGTCCACATGAGCGGGCAGGCCGTCTCTACCGAGACGCTGACGGACGCACAATTCGGCCTTTCTCTGCCCGCCATCGCCCTCAGGCGCACGGTGGAATACTATCAGTGGGTGGAGCAGACGGAATCCCACGAGGAGAAACAAATGGGCGGCAGCACGCGCACGGTAACGACCTACACCTACACCCGCAAGTGGTGTGACAAACCGCAAAACTCCGCCAACTTCAAAGAGCCCGGGCATGACAACTTCATCGCCTGTCAGGTAGAGGACGACACCCTGTATGCCAAGCAGGTACAGTTCGGTGCTTTCCGTCTTTCCCCCGGTCAGGTGCAGCGTGTGAACAAGGACCGCGCCGTGAATCTCTCCCAGTACGCGCTCACACCTACCCCGGGCTGCTGCCACTTTGTCAACGGCAATGTGCTGACCGTCAGCCGCGCCGCGTTCCACCCCGAACAGGCTCCGGCCTTCGTCCCCGCGCCGCAGCCCTACCCGCAGCCTAACGGCTATCAAGGCGAAGGCACTACTCTCGGCAGCGGGCAGCAACCCTATACCCCCGAAGGTCAGCCGCAATATCAGCAGCCTTATCAACAACAATACCAACCGACGACGCCCGCGCCGAACATCGGTGACGTGCGCATCACCTGGACCTATGCTGCGCCGCAGGAAACGCTGAGCCTCATCGCCGTGCAGACGGGCGACACCTTCCGGAGCTACCGCGCCAAGAGCGGCTACCATGTGAACCTGCTCAACATGGGCGTGCTCACCCCTGAGCAGATGTTCGAGCGCGCTCATTTTGAAAACAAGGTTTACCTGTGGCTTCTGAGAGCCGTCGGTTGGTTGCTGATGTATATCGGTCTGCGCTGCATCTTCTCCGTCCTCAGCGTGCTGGCGGATGTCCTGCCCATCCTCGGCAATCTGGTAGAGGCAGGCTTGGGCATCGCCTGCTTCCTGCTCTCCTTCGTCTTCTCGCTGGTGATTATTGCCGTGGCATGGCTCTGGTATCGTCCCATGCTCTCCCTCGTGCTCATCGCCGGAGCTGCCTTCTGCTGTTACCTTCTCCGCCTACGCCGCAAGAAAGCGGAAACCCCGCCCGTCCCCTCCACGGCGGAATAACGTTCATCCATCAAGAACAAAATGGTCTGACCATCGGTCAGACCATTTTTCTATCGGCGGCAGAGACGTCCTGCAAAACTCTCATGGTTCTTTACATTCCCCCACGACGCAGACCGCCATGCCGGCGGCGCGGGCAGCAGCCATGCCGGGGGCGGCATCCTCGAAGACAATACAGTCGGCGGGGTTCACCCCCATGCGCTCGGCGCAAAGCAGGAAGATATCCGGGTTGGGCTTACCGCGACCGGGGGGCACATCACCGGGAGTGACAATGATGGGGAAAAGCCCCTCCAACCCCGCGGAACGCAGCGTTTCCAAAGCACCGGGGAGCATGCTGCCCGTGCCGATGGCGTAGGGTATCCCCTGTTCGCGCAGACGGCGGACGAGAGAAATGGTCTCCTGAATCACGGGAAGCTGTTCGGACTCCAACAGGTAGGCATAGCGTTCGCGCTTTTCATCCGCCGTGATGTGCGGCGGCATGTCCAGCCCGTAGGTGCGGTTCAGGTCCGCCACGATATCGTGCGCCGCCATGCCGCCGTGGGACACGAATTCCTTCCACAAAAAGACCTCGTACGGAGCGCCGTGCTTCTGCAAGGCCCATCGCCACGCGCGGTAGTGCGTGGGCATGCTGTCCACCAGCGTGCCGTCCAAATCGAAGATATAGCCGCCGTAGGTGCGCTGCGGCAGGGTGACGCGCTCGCTCATGGTGCTTACAGCTTGAACTTGGCGGCGAATTTCCGGAGGTCGCTATCCTTGCCGAAGAGCACCAGTACATCGCCCTCGCGGAACTGCATGCCGGCCTCCGGCGTATCGATAACGGGCTGCTCGGGTCCTGCGAACACGTCGTCCGTGGTGGCATCCTCCTTGGCCTGACCGCGGCGCACGGTGAGCAGATTGAGGCGGTAGTCCGCGCGCAGGCCCACCTCGCTGAGCTTCTTGCCCACCCACTCGGCAGGCAGCGGAATGTCCGCAAGCGAGTGTGTCTCGTCCAGCTTGCGGAGGCGCACCAGGCCATCGGCGGTGAAACGCTGGGTAAGCTGGCGGGCGGCCACATCCTCCACACGGAAGATATCCGTCACGCCGATGAGTTTCAGCATCTTGGTCTGCAGCTCGTTCACGGAGCGGGCGAGCAGATTTTTGACACCCATCTCGCGCAGTTGCGCGGTAATCATGAGGTTGCGCTCGTAGTTCTCGCCCACGGCGACGACGACGTAGGTGTCATCGCTGACGAGCTCCAGCTTGCCGAGCACGCGCGGGTCGGTCGCATCGCCGATGAGGGCGTAGGCGACGCTGTCCTTGATGGCGTTGATGGGCGCCTCCTGCGAGTCCAGCACCGTCACCTCGTAACCGAGGGCGGTGAGGTTGATAGCGAGGGCGCGTCCGAACTGACCGCAGCCGATGATGACGAATTTCATAATATTTCGGGGGTTCTTAGTTGAGGGGAAGTCGCGTCTCGGGGAAGCGGATGGGGGACGCGGGTTTCTGGCGGATGAAGAGGAGCATGAAGGTGAACATGCCCACGCGGCCGAAGAGCATATTCAAAATAACGACCACCTTGGAAGCCGTGGAAATCTGCGTAACGGCACCGAGGTCGAAGCCTGTGGTGGTGTACGCGCTCACCTCCATGAAGAGCACGCGCAGCGGCCCCTCCGCCTGTGCGGCGATGCCGGGCTCCAACAGCAGGATGAGCATCGTGGTGCCGATAATCCAGAAAAAGGACAGCACGACGGTGGACATGGCGCGCTCCACCGTGGAACGGGCGATACGGCGGCCGTGCATCTCCACATCCTGTGCGCCGCGCAACACGCGGTAGACCTCCAGCACGCAGAGGGCGAACACGGGGGCAAACACACCGCCGCCCGTGCCCGCGGGGTTGCCGCCCACGAACATCATGCAGATGAGGAAGATTTTATACACGGGGCCGTAGGTATCGATATCCGTGATACCGAAACCGCCCGAGCGGCTGACGGAGTTCCACGCGGCCTCCCACACATTATACTCCACATCGCGGGTGTGGACGGAGGGTTCGTAGAGGCTCAGCAGGGTCATGCCGACCACGCCGACGAGCAGCACGATAGCCGTCACACGCACCACAAGCCAGCTGTTCGTGCTCCAACGCGGGGCGAGACGCTTGCCCGCCATGCGATATTTCAGGCGCGTGAGGGCTTCCAGATACACGCCGAAGCCCAGCGTACCGAGCAGCATCATGCTCATCATCACACCCTGCACGGCATAGCTGTGGGTCACGCCGGGGTGCTCCATACCATCGGGGAAGAGGGTGATACCCGCGTTGCAGAAAGCGGAGACAGCGTGGAAGACAGCGAACTCCGCCAAGTGCCCCTGCGGGATGTCAGGGTTACCGAGCCAGAGAAAGTAGAGGCAAAGGGCACCCACTGTCTCTGCCAGCAGGGTGATGCCGAACACGGCCTTCAACAGAGCGGGCACCACGTTGGCGTTCTGCAAATCCAGCACGCCGGACATGGTGGTGCTGTTGCGCACGGCCAGTCGCTTGCCGAGCATGAGCAGCACGAAGTAAGAGAAGGTGACCACCCCCACGGCGCCCACCTGAATATCAAAGAGAATCACCAGCTTGCCCAGTGCCGTGAAGTTTTCCGCCACGTTGACAGTCATCAACCCCGTGATGGATGTGGCGGACGCGCAGGTGAAGAGCGCGTCGATGAAGCTGACGGGCTGATGCGTAGCCCCGGGAGTGAGCAGGATAAGCGTGCTCAACAGCACGAGGGCCATCATGTAACAAAAGAAGGTGACGGACGGCGTCCACCATGTTGCGGCGCGGGCGGCCGCGCTGTTGCGGCGGGCATTGCGGTAGGACGCAAAATTGACAAGGGCGAAGATGCCCATCGCCACACAGGAAAAAATCGACAGCAGCAGCCACGCGGGGTTGATGACATGCAGCACCGCCCCCGCCAGAATGCCCGAGTTCGCCCCGCCCACCAGCAACTGCATCCACACGAAGCGGCTCGGCCAGTAGCGGCGGAACACCTCCGACCAAAAGTGAATGAACACGACCGCCGTGTTGAACCACACGAGACAGCAGAGCATGAGCCCCGAGCCGCGCAGGAACTCCGTGCGCTCCACGCCCGAGGTGGCGAGTCGCTCAAAGCAAAACTGCCACAGCAGCACAACGAGCACCAGCAGACCGGAAATCATTTCCGGCAGCTCCAACACGCGGTTGTGGCGTTCTGTTTCCGTGCGAACGTTCATGCGCAGGCCCACTATAACACAGGACATGCCCTTTGGCAAGGCAGGAGAAAGAGAGGATGTGAGATTGCGCGAAACGCCGGGTAAACAGCTTGATTCGACAAATGAGGATTTGTCGGGATGTACGATGTACGATTTACGATGTACGAAGTCAAATTGAGGCGCGGCTGCGCCGCGCGGGGAAGAAGGACC
>CALBJX010000060.1 GCA_937893015.1 uncultured Verrucomicrobiales bacterium
CGGCATCCCAGAACACGTCGATGAAGAGGTTGCCGATGATGCGGCGCTTCTTTTCGGGCGCGGGTTCACCCGCCAGCGCGGTCAGGAAGCGTTCGGAGGCATCCACCGTTTCAATCTCCACGCCCATGCGCTTGAAGTTGGCCTCCACCTCCTTGGCCTCGTCCTTGCGGAGCAGGCCGTTATCCACGAAGATGCAGCGCACATTCACGCCCGCCTCGTGCAGCAACACGGCAAGAACCGTGCTGTCCACACCGCCGGAGACACCGCAGACGACCTGCTTGTCGCCCACCTTGGCGCGGATGTCGGCGATGAGCTCGCGCTTGAAGTCGCCGATGTCGAACTTGGCGAGATTCTTGGCGTGGGAGAGGAAATTTTTCAGGATGGTGCGGCCCTCGTGGGAGTGCGTCACCTCGGGGTGGAACTGGATGCCGAACATGCTGTCGCCCCACTGGAGGGAGACAGGCACGCCCTCGCTGTTGCGGGCGATGACCTTGCAGTTGTCGGCGAGGTGGTCCACGGTGTCAGAGTGGCTCATCCACACCTGAGAGGAGGGGGACATATCCGCATACAGACCTTCGAGCTTCTCGGGGATGAGGGCGGCGGGGCCATACTCACGCTTGTTGCTCTTGCGGACGGTGCCGCCCGTCTTGATGTTGAGCAGCTGCATGCCGTAGCACACGCCGAGGATGGGCACGTTGAAGGAGGTCAGCCACGCGAAGTCGATATCGGGAGCATCGGGCTCGGAGGTGCTGCGGGGACCGCCCGAGAGGATGATGGCACCGGGCTCGGCGATTTCATGCAGGTCTTCCAAAGCATAGAGCTTGGCGAGGAAACCCAGCTCGCGCACGCGGCGCACGATGAGCTGCGTGTACTGCGAGCCGTAGTCGATAACGGCAACAATGTGTTTGGGAGTCATAACGCTGGCGCAAGCATAGCAGATTTTTCCCCCGCGGGCAAGGATAAACAGGGGCGTAGTCCGAAATCCGAAGAAGCTGGACAGAGCGACACGGATGTGGTACGCTGCAAGCGTGAACATCCGCCGTTTCCTCCTCTCCTCCCTTATTCTCGCCCCCCTGCCCTTATGGGCGCAGTGGGATGCCGCGCGGCACCCGCTCTACGATGTGACGACCCCGACCAAGGAACAAGCGGAGAAGGCGCCGAAGGCTACCAAGCTCGTTCTCGGAGAAAATGCCGATTGGCGCGTCACGACCACGGATAAGCGTTTCATCAGCCGTTTTTCCACCCAAAGCTACCACGACGGCAACAGAACAGACCTCCTGTGGATGAGCGGCTGGCGCGGGGAGCGCGTGAGCACGCAGCTCATCATCAGCCCCGACGGTGCAGCGAAGAATGTCCGCGTGAGCTGCACCCCCCTGCGGTGCGACCACGGCGACACGGAAATCACCCCCGAGCTCCGCATGGTGCGCTACACTCTCGCGCACGGCGTGCCCACGGCGGATATCATCGGCAATGAAAGTGCCTGCGACAACGCGGACGGTGTGCCCCGCCCCGTGTGGGTGCAGGTGGACATTCCCCGCGACGCGTCTCCGGGGTGGCACAGGGGAGAACTGGTAGCCACGGCCGACGGCTGCGAGCCCGTTCGCTTGGAAATCGTCGTGGAGGTGAAGAATGACACCCTGCCCGAACCTAAGGACTGGAGCATCCATGTCGATTTCTGGCAGCACCCCGATGCCGTTGCGCGTTGGCACGATGTCGAGCCGTGGAGCGAGGCTCACTTCGCCCTCATGCGCCCGCTGATGAAGCGCCTCGCCGATGCAGGGCAGAAAGTCATCACCTGCGCCATTATCGACGAGGCATGGGGCGGGCAGACATACGATTGGTTTCCCTCCCAAATCCGCTGGGTAAAGGGCGCAGACGGCACCATGCGCTACGACTACACCATCTTCGATAAGTGGGTCAGTTTCATGATGCAGGACATCGGCATCGACAAGGAAATTTTCTGCTACACCATGGTGCCGTGGAGCATGGAAATCCGCTACTACGATGAAGTCACGGGCGCGGACGGCACGCTGAAGCTCGACCACAAGGACCCGTCCTACGAGCGCATCTGGGGGCACTTTTTAGAAAATTTCCGCGAGCATCTGCGCACGAGGGGCTGGCTGGAGAAGACCTCCATCGCGCTGGATGAGCGCCCCGACGACCTCATCCGCGCCACGAAGGACATCATCGCCCGCCACGCGCCCGAGCTGAAGGTCATCTCCTCCGTCAACGCCCCCTCTGCGGCGAGCGAGGATATTTATCTTGTCTCCCCCATTCTGCAACACACGGACAGCATCTCGCAAGAGCTGCTGGCCCGCCGCAAGTCGCGCGGGCAGAAGACGATTTTCTACACCTGCCTCTCCCCCAAGAAACCCAATTCCTTCACCTTCTCCCCGCCGGCGGAGAGTGAATGGCTCGGCATCTTCGCCGCTGCGCACGAGCTGGACGGCTACTCCCGCTGGGCGTACAACAGCTGGAACAAAAACCCCTTCGAGACCACGGACTTCGTACACTGGCCCAGCGGCGACTGTTTCATGGTGTACCCCGGCAACCTGAGCAGCATCCGTTTCGAACGTCTGCGCGACGGGTTTGAGGATTACGAGAAAATCCGCATCCTCCGCGAGCGAGCAGCCCGCATCAACTCCCTCGAGGTGCAGGAGGCCATCAACGAACTCGAAGAATGGCTGAAGCAGATGTTCACGGTGGAGCGCAGCGGCAAGAACTACCACAGCAGCGATGTCGAAGAGGCTCGAGCCCGCATCGACCGCACCGCCCGCATGATGGCGGAGAAGATGTAGGCGGTCGGGGTCGCGACGATAGCAGCACGAAGAGCCGCCCGCGTCTCTCGGGCGAGGGTCAGCCTTCCGCCTTCCGGCGCAATTGCTCCAGCACGGAAGGCAACAGACAATACAGGTACCCGGCCGACTGCACGCAGTAGTTCCGCGAAGATTCCGGCAATTCTGCGTAGGGGACGATGTCCGGGTGTTTCATGGCAGCTTTCAGGCGGTTTCGCTCCATCCTCCCCTGCTCTGCCGAGGCCTGCTGCGCCGCCTGCAAAGCATGGCGTTCCTCCGCCGTCAGGGGCACAAAACCGATGAGCAGCTTTTCGGCCAACCAGCGGTAATGCTCCACCTGCGCCAACGCGGAAGCACCATCCAGGCCATGGTGGACATCCACCGATGCGGCCAAAGCCGCCTGCACCGATTCCACCTCTTCCGCCGCGCCCATGCTGCGGATTTTCGTGCGAAGAGCAGCGGCGAAATAGCGGTTGGAAAGGCGCAGCCAATGCGGTGCGGATTGCCATGTGCGGCGCTGCTTGTCGCGGTATACTTCCGCCACATTGTTCAGGAAATCTCCCTGCATTCCCATGGCATCGTACATGGAAGCCGCCACCACGGCCGCCGTATCGGGCTCCACCTCCAATGCCGCTTCGGAATCCATCATCCCGAAGGCTCGCACATTAGCGTACTTGCCGCCGGCACCATTGCTGAGCAGGTTGAGCAACCCCTTGCTGACATCCTGACGGATGAGAATGTTCGGGGGCAACATCACAGGGGGGAGCCCCGGTTCCGGGACCACAGGGCGAGGCTCATAGAAAGCGGGCGGCAGATTCAGCCCCACCGCGAGACTCTGGCGGGCATTCTGCAAACATACCGCCACCGTCAGCAACGTATTCTCCTCCGCGGCGAAACGCGCCAGCAGTTTCTGCAAAGCCTCACTCTCCGCCGATGCCTGAATGAAACGGAACTCCGTATCCAGCCAGCCTGCATGCGTCTCCGTCACATGCAGCGAGCCGTCCTCGTTCACGCGGGCGCAGAGGTAATCCGCAGCCTCGAAGTATGCCCGCGCAGAAAGTCGCCAATGTGCCATCTCGCGCTCGGCGGCGGCATCAATGAGCGTGATGCGCGTCTTACACCGCCTGTCGCGCACGAAATTGGGGAAGTGCAGCAGATTAGCGGCCTCAATCGCCATGCCCATGCCCATGCGCGACATGCCGATGATGACAAGGTGTATCGTGTTCTCCGACCGATATGTCAGCGGGCAAAAATCGGGCGGGAGGTAGGCAGCGGCGGCGCCCCCGGTTTTGCATACCGCGGGCTGTGTCACCTGCAACGCGACATCCGCCCAGTTTTTATACGGGCACATCGGCTCCAACAGCAAACCGGGCAGCATGGCGGATTCGGACACCGCGCCGGCATGGCAGCGCTCATACAATTCCAAAAAGAGCGTGTACGCGGCAAATCGCTCAAAGTACACGGTACAGGGGCGGGGCTTTTCCTGCTTCAGCAGCGAGGAAAGGATGGACAACGTCTCCACATTGACATCGTCCCAATCCGGGCGGGCGCTATCCCCCAGCAACACGATTTCACGGCAATGTTGCAGCCAAAGGCCTTTCAATTCCGCCTCACTATTGCGGGAGCCGTGCATGAAGATGAGACGCTGCATCATCGTCTCGTCCATGTCTCTCTTGATTCGTTCGCGGACCTCGGGGACGGAGTCTTCCGTCAGCAGCACGATCTTACAGGCGCGATGAAAAAAACGCCCCCGGCGCGACATCTGCGCCCGCTGTTCCGCTTCCTTCTTTTGCAGATAGCGGAGGTAGGCCACCACCAGCGGACCGCGGCCGATAAGCACAATATGTTTTTTCAGCCGCACGCAGGGTTCATCCCCCTGCTCAATGTTCTTGACCTTGTTCTGCAAGACGTTCACGAACAGGGAGAGCAACACGCCCGAAATGAGCAGATAGCCGATGATACCCGCTACCAGCAACAGGAGATGGGGGCCCTTAAGTGCTTCGATTCCGGGCTTCAGATGAGGAATGCCGGGATAGATGGAATTGAAATACACCGAGAGCATGTGGCGGCCCGCCTCGCTTTCTGCATGACCGCTCCCGGACTGCTGCAGCAGCCCCTCCACGCCGAACTCCCACGCATACAGGGCGAGGGCCGGAATCAACATGAGCAGCAGAGCCACCATGCACGTCCTCAGCCAGTGATAGGACACCAGCAAACGGGACACTCCCAAACGGCAGCAGGCATATATCAGCCATGCCGCCCCTGCCAACAGCAACAGCACGGCAAAAAAACTACCATAGCGGATGAGCCACTCTTCCGCCGGGACCTGATACGCCAACAGGAGCATTCCCGCATTCATATGATATGTTATCGTGAAATCGTATATCCCAAAGCCAGAAGCACTCGCAGCGTCTCCATGGCCGTTTGTCGGTCAAAAATCTTTTCCCCCTCGGGCAGCTCCTCGTAGGGCCGCAAATCGGGGTGCAGCTTCTGTGCATCATCGCGCTCGCGACCATAGCGCCACCCCTGTTTCAGGCGTTCCGCAGCCCACACCTCGTGCGCATTGTGCGCCAACAGCTCCGCCAGTTTCTCCACCGCCGGAGGCAGAACGACGGAGGATGTATCAATCGGTTGCGGAGTGTATTCCGTGTTCATCGTTGCAGAAAATCAAGCCACGTCAGGCACGCCTCCTTCATACCACAATACGAAGCGGAATGCAAGCATCAAACAATCCGTCGCCACACCCCACTTCGAGGCAGGGGAATCGCTGTTTTATCCATTTCTCTCCCTATGCCCCGGCGCCGGGTCCGGCCGGCGGGGAAGAACAGCATGAGCGCGGTTGTCTACAGGGCCGGGGCGAAGAACGCCGCCGAAAATTCCAAACCATCATGCGCGGATTTTCCCTTCCTGCTTGCTATAGCCCGGGCTTTCTGGTAAGCTACGCGCACGATGAATGCTTTTTCCAAGCTCTGCCTTGCCGTGTTGTGTACCTCGCTGACGGGGTGCAGCCTCAGCAAGCATGTGGACCGCGTCTCCGAGCGTTTGGAAAAGCAGTATGCCGACACCCGCATCTGGGAGGAGCTGCCGCAGCGCACCATCTCGTGGGAGCAGGCGCTGGCCATGCTCCGCCGCACCAACCCGGAACTGAAGGAGGCGCAGAATGCCATCGACCGCGCTGATCGCGAGCGCTTGGGGGTGTATACGGACATGATTCCCATCGTGAGCTACTACGGCTACGCCAACAAAGCCATTGCCGACCTCACGCAAACGTGGAGCCGCAGCGACCTCACGCAGAACATCAACGTTTACTTCTCCCTGCCGACGCTTACGCAGGTTCCCTACCGCGTGTATGCGGCGGAGGCCCGCGCCTATGCCGCGACAAAGGCCAAGGAAGGCAAGGAGCGCGAGCTGGTCTCTAAACTGTACCAACTGCTCCGCAAGCAGGAGCTCAACGAACGACTCGCCGCGCACGACGCCCGCAACCGCAACACGGATACCGCGGATGACCCGCTGCAACTGCTGGAGCGCGAAACGGACGGGCACAAACACTACGCCGAAATCGCTAAAATCCTGGGCGACTACAGCGCACGCTGGAACATCCTGCCCGAGACGATGCCCCATCTGCACTGGGAGACCTACGAACCGAGGCTGGACAAGCTCGACCCGCTGATGGTCTGCCAGTTCGCCATGAGACTGGAACAGGCCCGCATGGCGCAATACGGCATTGCTCTGCGCTACCTGCCCACCATCAACACCAATCTGTACAGTCCCTCCCTCTTCTCTTCCACGGGCGGCACTTACTCCGGCACCTTCCTCGACTCCCGCGACACGAAGCTCAATCTGAGCATCAGCTACACGCTGGACACGCACCTCAACAACTGGCAGCAGTACCGCGACAGCAAGGATGCCTACGAACGCGCCAAGGGAGAGGTGGCCGCAGCGCTCATCGACCACAAGGACAAGGTGGCCGCCCTACGCCGCAGCATGGCGGACTACGCCGCCTGGCAAAGCTACATGAACAAGCGCATGGACTACCTCCGCCAAGCTCCCGCCGAAACAGCGGCGGACTTCATCGCCCGCCAAAAGGAACTGGCCGACATGGAACGCGAACTCATCACGCAGGAGAGCAAGGGCATTGAGTCCGAGGCAGCGCTCATCTTGGAGTACGGCCTGCCGAAGTAAGGCTGAATGGGTATGGTAGGGGTATTGCCCCGACATCATGCGGCTATGCCGTGATTGACCCTGATTCTCCGAATTCGAATCCCATCATCCGCTGCACGAAAAAAGCCCCCTCTTGCGAGGGGGCTTCGTGCAGCGGATGATGGGATTCGAACCCACGACATCAACCTTGGCAAGGTTGCGCTCTACCACTGAGCTACATCCGCGAATGCAGCGCCTTGCGGCGTGGTTGCGAGGGCATTATACGCGGATAGAATCGGATTGCAAGACTTTTTTTGAAGATTTTTTGATTTTTAGGGTACAGGGGCGCATTTGGGCTTTACTGTCAGCCTGTTTGTGGTTTAATGAACGCACGCGATGTTATGAGTATCGGAGACGGCAGAGAGGGCAAAGTGCGCGCCGCGATGGCCAAGGGCCAACTCGGCGGCAAGCTGGCCGGCCTCAGTCTCCCGCGGCAGATTGTGACGATTGCGCTCTGGCCGATGCTGGAGCAGGTGATGAGTTTTATCTGCGCGTCTACCTCTCTCTACCTTGCGGTACGCCTGAGTGCGGACGGCTGGGTGAAGGCGCAGATGGCCTCCGCCATCGGGGCAACGAGCTATGTGATGTGGCTGGGCTTTCTCCTGCAGGCGGCCGTGGGCATGGGCGCGACGGCGGTGGTGAGCCGCATGACGGGTGCGCGGCGCTTTCAGGATGCCAATTTTGCAGCGAATCAGGCGGCGATGCTCGGTCTGCTGGCGGGTGTCGCGTCGGCTCTGGCGATGTATTTCTCGGCCTACTGGCTGATTCATGTGGTGGTGACGCTTTCTCCCTTTGCGCAGGATGTAGCCATGCGCTACATGGGCATTGCGTCGTGGGTGGCGGTGTTCAGCGGCATCGTGTTCGGTGTGAATGCGGCGTTGCGCGGCGCAGGCGACACGAAGACGCCCTTCTTTATCATGCTGTGTGTGGATTCGCTCAACGTGGTCATCAGCATTCTGCTGGTGCGCGTGTTCGGCATGGATGTGGAGGGGCTTGCCTGGGGCATGACGGGCGGCATGGCGGTGGCCTGTTTTATTCTGCTTGGGATTCTCACCTACCGCGGCCGGCGGCTCCGCGCCACCTTGCGCGGGCGCGATTTGGACGCTTATGCCGAGGAGCGGGGCCTCACCTATGTGCCGCCGATTTTCCTGCATGCCCCGTCTCTGCTGCCGAATCTCGCGATGCTGTACCGCATCGTGGTCGTCGGCGTGCCGCAGGCGGTGGAACAGCTGGGTATTTACCTCATCCAGCTCTATGTGCTGCGCGTGATTTCCTCGCTGGGGGATTCCGCCGTGGGCGCACACAACATTGCCATCCGCATCGAGTCGATGAGCTTTATGCCGGGCTTTGCCATCGGCATGGCGGGCGCGGCCATTGTGGGGCAGTACCTCGGTGCCCGCAACATCCGCATGGCCTTTGAGACAGTGCTGCGCTGCGTGCGCTACAGCGTGCTTTTCATGGGCAGCATGGGTATCGTTTTCTTCCTCTTCCCCGAGGTGTTCGTAACGATTTTTGCCGACGGCTCTGAGCAGCTGATATCCGTCGCCACTCCCGTGGTGCAGGTTTTCCTGATTGCGGAGCCCTTCTACGCCGCCATGCTCACCATCAAGATGTGCCTGCGCGGCGCAGGCTACACGCGCCGCGTGATGTATGTGTCCTACGCCGGCATGGGGCTCATCCGCATGGGTGGCCTGTGGGCGTGGAGTACCTTCTCTCCCGAAACCCTTTCGCTGACATGGGTCTGGGTGCTCTTCTCGCTGGATATGGCCTTGGAATACGCCGTGCTGCACCGCATGCTCACCGGGCTGAGATGGGTGAGGAAGAAAGTCTGAGGAAGGACGATAGCCGAAGTGCGAATTCGGCGCAGCGGCTCTGCACCGGAGAAAGGAACGGGCGCAAAGTGCCGGCTGCCGCTTCTTCTTCAACCCTCTGCACACGCTTTGCATAGCGTTCCTTCCCCGCGAGCGGAGCGAGCCTGACTGAAAACTTCGCCCATCGTACATTCCTTGACACTCCGCGCACTCGGCTGGTATAATGAGCGCATGAACGGAAACCTGCTCGGAATATTGTCGGCATGCGGCGCGGCGGTATCAGTGTGGCTGAGCCCGCTCTCGGCGGCACAGCTGTGGTGCATCGACCCCGTGAAAGGCAATGACGCGGCAGCGGGCACCGAACAGGCCCCATGGAAAAGCTTTGAGCCGCTCAACAAACTGACCCTGCATGCGGGCGACCGCGTCGTTGTGCACCCCGGCACACTGACCGCCTCCCTCGCGCCCAAGGCGGAGGGCACCGCCGGGCAGCCCGTGCGCATCGAGTTCCGCAAGGGCGTGTACCACTGGCAGCGCGACGGGCTGGTGAAGAAAAAGCTCGCTATCTCCAACACCAACGACCGCCCCGACGACGAGAAAGCTATCGCCATGGACTGGGTGGGCGCGGAGCATGTGCGCGTGAGCGGCGCAGGCGCCCTCTTCTTCTGCCGCGGCAAGATGGTGCAGATCCACATGGAGCGCTGCCGCGACATGCGTTTCAGCGGTTTTGCCTTTGACTACGCCCGCCCCACGGTCTCCGAATACAAGGCTGTGGAAGTGACGCCAGACCACGCCCTGCTGGAGATTCACCCCGACAGCGCCTACCGCTTGGCGGACGGCAAGCTGACATGGGTGGGCGAGGGCTGGGAGCTGCCCGGCGACGAGGGCTGGGCCCAAACCGTGCATGCCGACGGCAAACGCGCGGACCGTGGCGGCCCCCGCCCCGACAGCGGCACACTGACGGAAGTGCGCCCCCGCCTGCTGCGCTGCGATTTTTCGGAGGAATACAAGGAGCGCAAGGGCGAGCGCAACAAGTTCCGCCAAGGCTGCACCTACCAGCACCGCTCCTTTGTGCGCGACTGCTGCGGCGTGTTCTGCGACCGCTCGGCAGGCATCACCTACGAGGGGGTGACCTTCCACTTCATGCACGGCATGGGCATCGTCTCGCAGTTCTCGCGCGATATCACTCTGCGCCGCCTCATCGTTGCGCCGCGCCGCGCAAGCGGACGCACCTCCGCCGCATGGGCGGATATCCTGCATTTCTCGGGCTGCGCCGGGCAAATCCGCGTGGAGGATTCCCTGCTCACCTGCGCGAATGATGACGCCATGAATGTACACGGCACGCACCTGCGCCTCATCCGCAAGCGCAGCGGCAACCGCGTGGTCGTGCGCTTCATGCACCCGCAGACCTGGGGCTTCCCCGCCTTCTTCGCGGGGGACGAGGTGCAAATCACCGCTGCCGACACCATGCAGAGCCTCGGCACCGCCGTGGTGAAAGAGTCCGCTGTCATCGGCGACGGGCACGAGATGGAGCTCACGCTGGATCGCGAGCTGCCGGCGGGCGTGCGGCTCGGGCAGGATGTGCTGGAGAATATCACCTACACCCCCGCCGTGAGCGTGAACAACTGCACCCTGCGCCACATCACCACGCGCGGTTTCCTGCTCACCACGCGCCGCCCCGTGCGCATCACGAACACCGTCTTCGACCGCACGGGCATGTCCGCCCTGCTCATGGAGAACGATGCGGAATACTGGTTTGAAAGCGGCCCCGTGAAGGACATGGAGGTGCGGGGCTGCACTTTCATCGAATGCGCGACACCCATCGTCAACTTCAACCCGCACAACTCCGTGCACAGCGGCGCGGTGCATGAGAACGGGCGCGTTCTGAACAACACCTTCATCCTGAGCAAGGCCGACGACTGCGCCCTCTTTGCCCGCAGCAGCAGCAACATCCTCTTCCGCGGCAACCGCTTCCCCCGCTTCACCGAGTGGAACCCCAACCGCGCCAAGTGCCAAAACAGCGACAACATCATCGTCACCAAATAACGCCCTATGTACGAAGACCTCATCCGCCTCATCGGCTCCAAGCAGCACATCGGCATCATCTCCCACTACCGCCCCGACGGCGACGCCATCGGCTCCACCCTCGCGCTCGGCCTCGCCCTGCGTGCCATGGGCAAGGAGGTATGGATGTGGAACGAGGACGGCGTGCCGGTGCGCTACGCCTTCCTCTCCGGCAGCGAGCTCATCCGCCCCGTGCCTGAGAGCATCCCCGCCGAGCTCGAACTCCTCATCTGCGCGGACACGGGCGATTTCAAGCGCCTCGGCGACCGCGCCGCCGCGCTTTTCGCGGATTTCCCCTGCATCGCGAACATCGACCACCACGGCACCAACGCCTGCTACGGGCACGTGAACGTGGTGGAGGGCGGCGCCTCCGCCTGCGGGTATGTGCTCTACAAGATTCTGCGCACCATGGGTGCCCCGCTCACCCGCGAGATTGCCGCCGCGCTCTATGTCGCCATCAACACGGATACGGGCTCGTTCCAATACAACAGCACCACCCCCGCCGACATGCGAGCCGTGGCCGAGCTCATGGAGACGGGCATCGACATTGCCGACATCAACCGCCGCGTGTATCAGGAAAAACCGCTCTCTGAGCTGCGTGTCACCGCCGAGGTGATTGCAAACATGGTCGTGGAGGCAGAGGGGCAGCTCTCCCATTATTCCATGACCGGTGCCACCAAGGAACGCATGGGGCTGGGCTTGGAGGACACGAAGGATCTCGTGGACATCATCCGTGTTGTGTCGGGCGTGCGCGTGGCGATTATCTTCGAGGAGCTGGGCGACGGCCGCATCCGCATGTCCCTGCGCTCCAAGGACCCCGCCTTCAGCGTGGCGGCAATCGCGACACAATTCGGCGGCGGCGGGCATGCCATGGCTGCCGGTATCCGCATGCGCGGTGAGCTGGCCGACGTCCGCGCCCGAATCCTCGCCGCCATCCGAGCCGCGCTCTGACACAGTCTTTGTGTTCCGACTGCATGAAAAAGCCGCCCGGCGCACTCACGCCGGACGGCTTCCATTACCATTGGTGCGGAACCACCCGCACCTCTCACATAGAAAAAGTGTTGCAAGAGAAACAGCCTTACTGCTTCTCGCTCTGCTGCCCGCCTTCCAGCTCACCCCACTTACCCTTGCGGATGGAGTTCATGTTGGCGGAGACGGAGCTTGCCCAAGGATCGCCGCTGGCGCAATAGACGCGACCGATCTGCGCAACGGTCACACGGCCCTTGGCTCTGTACTCACCGAGGATACGGGCAAGATCGCGCACGCAGTCTTCTTTCGTCTCATACCGACGCTGACCGCGGCGGCCCATGATGCCGGCGAGATTGTTCTTCTTAACAGCGGCATGGGATGTCGCGTGGGCGGATTCATAGCGGATAATCGCTTCCACCAGCACGGGGTCCACACCATTCGCAGCGGCAGCCTCATTGATGACGGGGCGGAGGTCGGTCACCGTATCGGCGAAGGACGTGCCCAGCATCAGCATGGTCGTCAGGAGGAATGTGAAGAAATGTCTCATGTCGGGAACCAGTATAACAGTTTGTTTGATTTTGTCAAGAAGTTTTATTTGAAATATCTCAAATATCACCCCTTCAAGTCCTCAAATAAACTATTTGTCATTGCTCAATCGTTACCATTTCAAAAGCGTGCAAGCCCTGCAACCATGCGGATTACGGCATGTCAAGCACTTGCGCGAAACATTTTTTCCGGCAAGCGTAAAAAAAGTTTCGTTTTCTCGAAAAAAAATCAAGTAAACCGAAATAAGCATCTTCCTTCTCCCTATTCCGCAGGGAGAAGTGAAATGCCCCAGCTCTGGTATTCGCCTTGGTAGGGTTGCTCGATGACGATGGTGTTCGCCCCCTTGCGGAGGGGCAGCGAGGTCGGGGCCATCGCCCACCAGATTTCATCATCCTCGAAGGGGATTTCATTGGCGGGGGAGCTCCATGTGTCGCCCTTGTACTGACGCTGCCCCGCAAGGGGAGAAGTATAGGGATTTTGCACCTCCTGCCCGTTCACCCAGATGCGGGTGCCGCAGGCCGACCACGCACCCGCGGGGGCCACGCCCGAGCAACGGCGGGAGGAACGCGCGGGGGCATCGAAGCCGAGGCGCACGGGGTACGCGCCGTCCTGCTCCGACACGATGGTCGTCACAGCCCAGACCGTGGCACCGGGCTTGGTGCCGCTGAACATGCCGAGGCAGCCCGTGTTCGGCTTGGTGCGGAAGTAGAGATTGCCGCCCCATGCCTTGCGCTGCGGCAGCTTGGCAAACTTGCCGGAAAGCACCTGCGCGCGCGCCGCCCCCGCCTGTTTCGTGGGCACAGGGTCAATCACCGTCCACTTGACGGCGGTCTCCGGCTCCCACGGGAAAGGAACGTCGCGGAAGAGCGTGCTGCGCAGGGAAGACAGGCGCTTCTCAAACAGGCGGTAGGCCTTGAAGGCCTCTGTCTTCGGCTCGGGCAACACGGAGGTCTGCTTGTCCGCATCCCCCGCGCCGCCGTTCCACGCGCGCTCTGCCATGGCGCACATGCCCGGCCACTGCGGGCTGTGCAGGGCAATTTTTTCCTTGTGCTCCACGCGGGCATCCGGCCACACGCAGTAGATGACGCCGAGCTTTTGGGCATCCCCCTTGGCGCTGCCGCAGGGGCGCATGAAGAAGTAGCGGCGCATGAGCAAACCGGGGTCGAAGAGGTTCGCATAGCCGATGGTGGAATCATAGGAACGGCACTTGATGGTCTCGGGCTTCAGGGAGCATTCCACCATCTCGCCGCCCTCGCCCCAACGCTGGGCGATGGAATCCTTGCCCACGGGCAAATCTCGGGGGCCGCCCCATTGCGCGGGCGTGCGGCCGAGCGAGAGCAGTTTTTTGCTCATGCGCTCCACGAACTCGTGGGCGTTGGGGATGCGCACCTCATCCGCGCCGATGTGGATAATGGGGCACATTTCCTTGGGCACCTCGGCACAGAACTCTTCCAGAATCTTTTCCAGTGCCGCCATGCCCTGCTCGCTCGCCATCGAAAAACCCATCGCGCGTTGGAAGGAGGAGCTGTGGCCGGGCATGTCCAGCTCCGGCACAATCTGAATGTTGCGTGCAGCGGCATACTCAAAGAGCTCACGGATTTGGGCATAGGTGTAGGTGTCGTCCATGTCGCGCGTGCGGTGCTGCGGGGCGTTGAGCTGCGGGAACGCCTTGCTCTCTACATGCCACGCGGGGTGGTCCGTCATGTGCCATTGGAAGGTGTTCACCTTCAGCCGCGCGGCGAGGTCGAGCTGCTGCTTGAGAGCCTCGATGCTCTGGAAATTGCGTCCGCAATCCAGCAAAAAGCCGCGCACGGCAAAGGCGGGTTCATCCTTGATGGTGCAGCAGGGGATTTTCCCCGCCGCCTTGCAGCCCGCCACCAGCTGGCGCAGGGTCTGCAGCCCGTAGAAAAGCCCCGCCTCCTGCGCCGCCTCGATGCGGATACCCTCGGGAGACACGGTGAGCGCATAGCCCTCCGCGCCGCCGCCGCCCTTCACCAAGGTGCAACGGACAGTCCCCTGCCCCGTGCAGGCGGCGACATCTGCCATGAGCCCCGCCCACGCCGTCTGCACCATCGCCCCCTTGCTCTTGAAACCCGTCAGGCTCCACCCCTGCGGAGCGGGGGCCGAAAGGGCGCCCTCCTTCCACGTCACAGATTTCGGGAAAGGCAGCAGCGCGGCGGGAGCCTTAGCCTCCGCCTCCAAAGAATGCGGCGATTTCCACGCAGGTTGCGCCGCGATAAGCGAAAGGGAGGAAAGCAGCAGAGTGATGAGGAGAACGAGCTTCTTCATATCGTGTTGCATTGTAGCATAACCACGGGGAGACGGCAAGAAAATACGGCGGGCGAAACGGATAAGAGCAAGCGGCGTCCCCCAATAGAAACAGGCGATGACGGAGGCACGGGCTCGCCGAGTCGCTCTTCTTTCTCATCTTGCGGCCTATTCTATCATTGCCCCCTGCCCGACTTTCCGCTATACTGCAGGAAGCATCATGAAACACACTTTCTTCTCCCTCTGCCTTGCCGCCGCCGCGGCACTGACCTCCGTTGCCAAGGCCGGCTCCCTCGAGGACGTTACGGCACGCAATGCCGCGCTGCCGGACTACGCCGCGCTGCACAAACTGGTGGAGAACACGCAAAAGCCCATGCTCTGGCTTTTTGAGGGCGACAGTATCACCCACGGCTCGCACCACACCAAGGGCTACCGCTCCTATGCCGAGCACTGGCAGGAGCTTGTGAAGTGGGAGCTCTATTGGAAAGAGGACAAGGACCAACGCTGCAACGACATCATCGTGAACGCCGCCGTAAGCGGCACCACCGCCACGGACTGCCTCGCCCACGCGGATTGGCGGCTCAAACAATTCCGCCCGCAGGTCGTCTTCTTCAACTTCGGCGTGAACGATGTGCGCCAAATAGGCGATATCAAGCGCTACCGCGCCGATCTGACGGCCTTGGTGAACATGGCGCGACGCAAGGGAGCCATCCCCGTGCTCATGGTGCCCTCCCTCTGCCTCAATCCCCACCCCCGCTGCGGGGAGTACGAACGCGTTGTGCGCGAGATTGCCGACAAGGAAAAGATCCTCCTCGTGGACCACGGCGGCTACTGGCGCGAGGTGGCGAACCAAGGCGACAGTGCCCCCCGCGCGTGGATGAGCAACGGCCTGCACCCCAACGAGCTCGGCCACCGTGTCATGGCCCAAACCATGGCCAAAGAACTCGGCATCGAACCCAAGCCGAGCGTTGTCCTGACGCTGCCGCACTGAGGCCCCTCCCCGCAACGGGGGGGGCTATACCTTGGGACTCGGGACAAAGCGCAACTCCTGCCGCGCGGGGAGCTTGCGCTCCTCACCGGTGCGCGGGAGAAGCAGGCGGCGGGGAGCACAGCGGACAAGACGGAACGTACCGAAGCCCGCAAGCTTCACTTCGCCGTCTTCACGCAACCCCTCCCGCACGGCGCGGATGACGGCATCCAACGCAAGCTCGGCAGCATAGCGTGTGGCGGTGCCGCCCAGCGCTCCGCGGATGCGTTCTTCAAGCTCGTGGCGGTGCACAGTCATCGGCGGCGGTTGCTGCGGCTCAGGATGATGAGGGCGTAATAGGCCACATTGGCGAGGGCGGAGAGGGCGGCGGCGACATAGGTCATAGCGGCCCAGCGCAGGGCGGAGCGGGCTTGGCCGTGCATGGCGGCGCTGCCGTAGTCGCTGCGCTCCAACCACACCAGTGCGCGGCGGGAGGCATCGAACTCCACGGGCAGGGTGACAAGGGCAAACAGCGCCGCCGAGGCAAAAAGCGCCAGCCCGATCCACGCCACAGTGGGCTCCCCGCTCGCCGCCAGCAGGACAATGCCCGCCATGAGCACCCACTGCCCGATGGTGGCGCCGAAGTTCGCCATGGGCACCATGGCGGAGCGCAGCCCCATCCACGGGTAAGCCGCGGCATGCTGCACGGCATGACCGCATTCATGTGCCGCTACCGCCATAGCGGCCACGGAGGCATTGTGGTACACGGCTTCGCTGAGGTTCACCGTGCGGTCAAGCGGGTTGTAATGGTCGGTGAGTTTGCCTTTGACGCAAGTGATGCGCACATCGGAAAGCCCGTGGGAGGCAAGCATCCGCGCGGCCGTTTCTGCGCCGGAAAGCGGGGCGCGGGTGGCGGAATATTTTTTAACGGCGCTCTCCATCTTCATGTGCACGAAGAAGGACAACAGCGCACAGGCAGCGATGAGCAGGTAGCCGAGCATGATGCTGCCGCCGCCGTCATAAGCGGCTTCGCGATAGCCGCTGTAATAGCCGGTATCGTAGCCGTATTGCGCGAGGATGAGGAAAAGGGAAGTCATGGAAAGGGATATCTATCATTTAGAGGCCGACAAGGCGGCATTTGTTCAACAATACCTGTCGGCAGTACCGGAGGGCATCGCTGAGGCGCCGGCAAGGGGATTCGCCTATGGGACAGAGAAGGTGTCGGATATGTGTTACTCGTTCCTTCGGGGTGCGGGGAGCGGGGAGAGGTTCCTCACTCCGTTTTGAACCTGACGCTCCCCCCGTCCGCACGGCTGTAGATGAGAATGGCATCCCCCAGCGGTATCTCGGCTGCCTGCGTATAGACCTGACCGCCGACGGAGAACTCCTGTACGCCCGTGAAAAGGGTGCCGTCCGCCGAGCCGCCGCCAAGGTGGCTATCGGTGGCGAGTTCCAGCTTCACCACGCGGAGAGGCGCCCCCGGCAGACGGAGGGTGCTGCCCGACTCCATGCAGAGCGCCGCCACATTTCCACCCTCGGGGACCTGAGCGAGGGAGAGGGCGCACCCCGCGCCCAGTTTCCATGTCTGGTCCGCCGTGATGCGCAAGGCCGTCTGCAGGGAGAGATGGCCGTGTTGCAGCTCGATACCGCCGGCACCGAGGCTGAGCACGGGGGATTTGCCCGCGGCGGCAGCAATCGTAATCGTCGCGTTGCGGATGCCCGTGGTATCATCCTCGGAATAGGGGTCTTCGATGCGGATGCCGTACATGTCCATATCCGCCGCGAGCAGCTCCGTGCCCTGTGCGCTGTTCTTCATGTTGGCGGAGGAGATATCCCACACGCGGATGCGCTCGCGGACGGGGAGTTTGTTCAGCTTTTTGCTCGGCAACTGCAACCACCAGGCTTCTGCATCGTTCAGGTAAATCGGCGTGCCCGGGGTCTTGCCCTCGTACTCCTGCCCGCGGACGAGGATGCGCGTATCCAGATTCTCCGCCAAACGCGTCATCTGGTAGGCAAAGCGGGCACCGATGGTGAGCTGAGAAACGCCGTCATAATGCACGCCGAGAGCGTCTCCCGCGGTGATTTTGTCCAAGTCCCGCGTCACGACAAAACCGCGGTGTGCGGCGTCTGCCTTGGCCATGCCGCGCATGGTCGCTGCCGTAGCATTCACGGTGGCGTTGTTCTGTGATCCCCATGTTGCGCACTCGCCGACCACCGCTTTTTTCAGCCCCGCATGAACCTTGCGCCCCTTGATGGGTTTGGCGGCTACATCTTTGCGCAAATCCTCCCAAAAGCTCAGGAAGCGCGTATCTGCGCCTTCCGCCGTGCGGTTGGATTCCCCCTGCAAATACAGCACCCCTTCCAACACCACCTTGTCGTACTTCTTGTCCAGATGTTCCAAGGCCGTGCGAACGGAGTTGAGCAGCAAGCCGTAGAGAGACTGCCCCTTTGCCCACTGTTCATTGCCGCCGCCGTCGCGCGAGCACTTGATGATGGCGATATCCTCCGCCTTCGCTCCCGCAAGCCGGCGCATCATGTAGGCAAAGCCGAACTCGGGGCCCATGCATTTTGCACCATAGGCGGGCAACTGCGGGGCCACGACTTCCCACTGCTTGCCCTCATCCGGCACCACGAGATTTTTGGAGGCCTCATTCGCGCTCACGCTGCCGCTCATGTTGCCGTTCCACATCAGCACCGGCTTGCCCCCTTGCTCCGTAGAATATTCTCGCAGCAGCTCATCGGGCAAAGGATCACCTTTCACCGCTCCCAACGAGTTGGACTGCCCCGTCAGGATATACACACGCAGAGTCTTTGCCGTCAGCGGAGACAGCACACACGCACACAGCGCAAAAGAAATAAGCCACGCAAATCGCATACTACTCAAAGTTGGTTCATACGGCGCCACAGGCGCACGAATTTCACCAATTGTAATTTGAAATTTGTCATTTGTAAATAAAAAAAGCCCGCCCTACCTTGCGGCAGGGCGGGTAAGAATTACCATTTGAACCGGGGAGTGAATCAGGGATTCACAAGACCATCGTCGGGGAAGAGGCCGGGAGCGGAAGTACCCGCGGAGGAAGCCTCGGAACCGCGACCGGTGTCACGCTTGCGCATGGGCTTGCCGAAGGGGTCAATCACGTCCGCCGTGACGAAAATCATGAGGTTCTTGCGAACATGAGATTCGGCTTCGGAGCGGAACAGACGGCCGACGAGGGGCAGGTCACCGAAGACGGGCACCTTATCCTCAACCTTCTGCACTTCGTCCTCAATCAAACCACCGATGGCGATGGTGTGACCATCGTACACGCAGGGGTTGGAGTTGATGTAACGGCGGCTGAAGATGGGCATGTCGATGCGGTTCTCGGTCAGCTCAACGTGCTCGATGCTGGTGGAGTTGGCAACAGCGGCGGTGATGGGCGAACCGTAGTTCACGAAGCCTTCGAAGTCGACCACGCGGATCTCGAAGCGCTTGAAGCGCACGATATCGCCGTCGGAGTCCTTGAGGGGCTCAATCTGGAAGCGCATCATGATACCGACTTCTTCCACAGCCCATTCGGAGGGGTTGGCGGGAGCCGCCACGGGCATGGAGCCGGAGTAGCCGTTGTTGTTGTTATTGTTGTTATTGTTGTTGCCGGAGGAGTTGCTCGTGATCTGAGGCTCATCGTAGGCAATCGGGTAGACGAAGCGGCGAACCACCTCAATCTTGGCGCAACCCTGCTCGTCGTTCTGGTCGGAAGCCAGAGGATCGGGAGCGGGAGCGTACTCCATCTGCTCATCACCGCTGATAACGAGGCTCGGGGCAGACATCACATCCACGCCCTTCTTCTGGGAGAGGCCGCGCATGATCATCTGGAAGGAGCCGGAGTCATAGATGCCGGAGAGGGAGAGGATGCCGGGAGCGGTGCTGCTGGTGGCGGAGGCGGCGGCAGAACCCGAGGAAATCAGGTTGTTGATGGCGCTGGTGTTGATGGCGCCGCTGCCGGTGCGAAGACCGCCGGTCATCAGACCATTGGAGATGACATCCTTGGAGGTCAGGCCCTGAGACACGGGCCAGGAGCCGCTGTTGTGGTGATTGTTGGTGTAACCGGAACCACCCTTGGACACGAAGTCGGCCACGGTGCGGTTGGTGGAGGCGTTCTGGCCGTTCACACCGCCGAGGAAGGCGGTACCCGCATCGTTGATGGAGAAGGGATTGACAACCCAGTCGAAGCTGAGTTCTTCGTCGTTCTGCTGAGAGATTTCGACGAACTTGGCGCTCACCTTGACCATCTTGGGCATGTCCTGACGGAACTTGTTGATGGCTTCCTCCACAGTGTCGAGTTCGTCATCCGTGTTGTACACGGTGAGAACGCCCGTGGTGCGGGAGTACTGAGCCGTAGCACCCTGCGGGAAGGAGACGCCCATGTCGATAAGGGAGGCCTTGGCGTCAATCTTCTTTGCCTTGTGCTTGGAGCCGGAGGAGAAATCGGAATCCTCATCCTCGTCTTCGTCGGCGCTGTCGTTGCCCGTGAAGAAGGAGGGACGCACCGTCCACTGGCGGCGGGTCATGCGCTGAGAAGCGGCACCCTTCTGGTAGATGACCACGGCGTTGTCTTCCACGCGCATCTCGCAACCCGTGAGGCTGCACATAGAGCGGAGGAGGTCAGCGGCGGAGATGTCCTGGAGCTTGAGGGAGGGGATGATGGCGGGAGCGATGGTCTGCTGCACAGCCACGGGAGCCGCGGCGGGAGCGGAATCTTCCTCCTCATCCTCATCTTCATCATCATCATCGGAGGAAGCGGCGGGGGCGGGAGCAGCCACGGGGGCGGCAGCGGCCTGAGCCTTCTCGTAGATGAAGTTGATCTGCATACCGGACTTGCGGGCCTCGGCACGGAGGAAGTCCAGAGCGTCCTCCATGGGGGTTTCCTCGAAGTTGACGGCGGAGATGCGGAGAGCGTTCAGGTTCTCGCTGTTGCGGAGCACGCCTTCGGAGACCTGAGCGGTCGTAGCGCCGCCGAGCTCAATTTCAGGAAGATCCTGAGGAAGCTGTTCCTCCCACAGAGCGTCCACCTCAGCGAGGGCCTTGGCGCGGTAGGAGTCGTGAGCGGCGGTGTAATAGGCGGAGCGGCGCTTGCTGACCGCTTCCTGACCGCGGCGGGCGGCCGTGTTGTAGGGGTCGATGGCAATCACACGATTGAACTCGGCGTAGGCCGCATCGTAGTTGCCGAGGTCAAGGTAACCATAGGCCAGCGTGAGCAGGCGGTTCACCTCTTCCACGTTCTTCACGTGCTCGGGAGTCAGAGCGGGGTTGTTGCGAATCGGGTCGCGGAGCAGGGAAAGCTCCTTGCGGGCACGGGCATTGTTCGGGTCGCGGCTGAGGACATCGAGCAGAAGCTGTTCGGCGTCGTCGTAGCGGCCGATGCGGGAGTACTCGATGGCGACGGCGATGGAGGCATCACCGATGCTCTTGACGATGAATTCCTGCATCTTCTGGGTCGCGGGAGCCTTGGGGATGGCATTCCAGGCGGCCTGATACTTGTCGAGAGCGTCCTTGTACTTCTTCTCGGAGTAGGCGGTGCGGCCTTCCTGCAGAAGCTGCATGGCTTCAGCGCTCTTGGCCTGACGGCGAGCCGTTTCACGAGCATTGATGCTGTCCTGCTGTTCGGAGCCCGCGTACACGGCGGCGGGACCGACCTGACTGGTACCGGCAGCGGTCGACGTGCTCAGATAACCCGCCGTAGCAGCCGATGCGAAGGGGCAACCGGCGGCGAGGGTCATGAGAATCATCGCTCGCTTGGAGTGGGTGAGAGGTGCGTGGTTCATGGTAATGTCTAATTTATGGCAGATTTTTCGGTGATTGTAAAGTCTACAATTGAGTTTTTTGGGGTGAAAAGCAGATTTTTTTGAAGATTTTTTTGTTTTTGAGCATTATTTGGCAGGTGCGGCGTTATTATTGCCCGCCTTGGGGACATTAACAGGGCTTTCCATACCATCGACAAGGATGTTGACGCTGCCGGCTTTATCCGTGGACTCCAGCTTGGCATTCATGGGCTTGCCGTCGCTGTAACCGCCGGGGATGACGAACGAGCCTTTCTCCTGACACTTAACGGTTTTGCCCTTCTGGCTGCCCGCCGTGGTGCGCAGGGTGATGGTCTTGTCCTTAATCTGACGGCCGCGCACGTCATCGGGCTTGGCAGCCTTGGCGATGCGGGGCGTGCCGGGCACGACTTCGAACTGCTGGGCATCGGGGTCAGCCGTTTCGTTGTCCTTCACCACGATGACGGGCAGCTCGGTCTTGTTGCCGCCGAGGTCCGTGCGGGTCACCTTGGAGAATTTCACGAAGGTGAAGCGGTTGTCGCCGTCCTTGAGGCCGAAGTTCTGGCCGGGCTTGACCGTCTTCTTGAAGGAGGGCTGCACATCGCCTTCTTTCGCAAAGATGCGGATTTCGGCTTCCGTGGGATTGGTTTCGTACTGCAGGGAGCCGGAAACAGAGATAACGGCGGAAGCCTCGCTGATACCGACGACTTCCAGCTTGGGCGCTTCGTTCACGCGCACAAGGGCGGGATAGCTCTTGGCATCGGCGGGAGAAGTCTTGGCGAGGAACTCCTCACCATTGGAGAAGCCGTCGTTGTCGCTGTCCAGCGTCAGGCCGTCAGCACGGCCCAGGGCATCCGCAATACCATTGGTGATGAACCAGGTATTGGGCACATCGCCGTGGATGTTCTGCGCCTTGGGGTCGTAGATGTCGATGATGGTGTTCTTCTGCTGAGCGTCGGAGGTAATCTGCCAGAGCTCGGTGGAGAAGAAGAGGGGAGCGAGGCGGGGCTTGCCGTTGATGAAGGCACCCTCGGGAGCGGCGTGCGTGATGGTGCGGTCGCTCTTGAGGTCGGCCTGCACCTTCTCTGCCTGGGCGGTCAGGGAGCCGTCGCGCTTGGCGGAGGCCACGGAGGTCTCCGGCACGGTGACCTTGGAGGTCATCATGGTGTAGGCGCCGAAACCGGCCGCTGCGATGCCGAGCACGGCACCGATGATGAGAGCGTTTCTTCCGGGATTGGATTGATCAGCCATATCGGGAGATGGTTAGAGGTAAAACTTACTTATTCTTGGCGGGGTTGAAGTAGAGCACCTGCAGGGTGAGGTGCACGCGGGCCTTTTCATCGTCGGCACCGGTCTTGCGCACGGCCACGACGCGGGCTTCCGCCTCTGCGGGAGCGGCGGCGGCATCGCCGAGGTTTTCACCCTCAGGCGCAGCAGCGGGGGCGACATAGGCGTCGATACCGGGCAGGTTCTCGTTGCCCTTCACGGCGATACCCGTGATGGTGAGCAGGAAATCCTTGTCGGCCACGATGCTGTTGATGACCTGCGGGATGGTGTCGCGATTCGCTTCAAAAGCGACCTCGAAGCGCAGGGGGAAGTAGGGAACGGCCTTACGCCCGCCCTTGGCGGCTTCCGCGGCCTCCGCAGGCAGCGGGGCGCAGTAAATCTTGTCCAGCACGGGAGCTCCGGCGTTGATGATAGCCTCCGACACGCGCTCCACGGCCTTCATCTGGAAGCTGCGGAAGGGGACATCGTCCTCCACGGGGGCGGCGTTCTTGAACGCGGCGAGACCGAGGTCCGCTGCGGGGGAGGAAACGAGCGTCCCCTTCTCCTTGGCGAGCGTCTCAATCTTGGCGATGGAGGTGCGGAGGTTGTTCTGGAAGTCCTGTGCGGAAATCTTCTTGCCGTCGCCGTAGCAGAAGGCGGCGTAGTGGGCGAGCTCGGCCTGCAGGTCCTTGTTCACCTGCGTCACCTTGTCGAAGGCGGCCTTGATTTCCTTGCGGGTGGCGGCGGTGGGGGGCACCTCGGCTTCGCTGTAGGCCTCAAAACGATCGTTGATGGCCTTCAGCTCCTTTTCGTTGGAGGCATACTGCTGCGTCTGGTCGTAGCCGTAGTACATGATGCCGCCGAAAGCAACGGCAAACAGGGCGCTCAGACCGATGACACGCTTGTTTTCACTGATGTTCATGGGAAAAGTCTTTCTGTTACTGTGGTTGAAAGGTTACTTCTTGGCACCGTCGGCCAGCTCGGGGATGGCGATGGGTGTCTTGAGCGGCATGACCATCATGAATTTCTCCACATAGTCCGGCATCTTGCCCTTGGAGGCCTTGGAGTCGATGAACTGGAAGTAGTGGTTGAGGTCCTTCTGCACCTTGGCGTTCTGGTAGGAGAAGAGGGAATCCGCGCTGCGCTCGTCGAAGTTGCGGTCCACGAGGTCGTAGATCGCCTGACGCTGGGCGGTGCTGCGCTCGTCGCCGGGGGTCTTGATGGTGAAGCCGCTGACATAGATGGCGGTGACGGCGGGAGCCTTGCCGCGCTTCTTGCTGTCCACCTCATCGGGGGCGCTGTTGATGGCGGAGTCGTTGCTCGCGTTCTTGCTGCGGTTCATGTCGATGAGCTTGGTACCCTTGACATCCGTAGCATCGGTGAGCGAGGCGTTGTCCACATCGTAGTTGATGAGCGGGGAGAACTCGTTGAACCAGAACTTGACGGAGGCACCGCGGGCGGCAAGCTGACGGATGATGTCCGCATAGGCAAAGCGCATCTTGTAGATAGCCTCCACCTTCTCGATGTCCTTCATCACGCCGTCATACTTGCTCTGCACGTTTTCAATCTGGCTCTGCAGGGCAGCGACGTCCTCATCCGCAGGCTTGGCCTTGCTGAGCGCAGCAGCGGACTTGGCGGCGGCATCGTGTGCGGTGAAGGCGAAGAAGCCCGCACCCGCAAGAGCGATGATGCCCGCCGCGGCCACCTTGGGCAGCAGGGCCAACTCCGCGCGGCTCTTGCCGACACTGGTAGGCACGAGGTCGATATCGAAGGCACCGATACCCGCGCCGCTGACGGCGGCACCGGCGACAGCACCGAGGCAGATGGCATCCCCCTCCAGCGCTTCCTCATCCACATGCTTGCCGATGGAGAAGTTCTGCAGCGGGTTGAAGTACTCCACGGGGATATTCAGCGTGCTCTGCAGGAACTCCAGCGCGTAGGGGAGACGGGCGCCACCGCCGCAGATGTAGGCCTTCACAGGGGCGCTGCCCTTGTACTGGGAGCGGTAGTGGAGCACCGTGCGCTGCACCTCGGAGGAGAGGCGGCTCATGGCCGTGCGGATAACGGTGGCAAGGGCAGCCCCCTGCTCATCCATGGAGTCCGTGTGGCCGTTGCCGAGAGAAACGGCGCCCTGCTCCACCTTGAACTTTTCAGCGTCGCGGAAGCTCATGCCGAACTCGCGGGCCACCTGATTGGTGATGAAGGAGCCGGCCGCCGTGACGGAACGGGTGAAGAAGCGGCCTTCTTCCGCGAAGATGATGTCGGTGGTCTTGGCACCGATGTCGAGCAGCATCACAGGCTCGGTCTCCTCCGGATAGGAGGCACGGAAGGCGTTGTAGAGGGAGGTGATGGCGCAGTCCACGCTGCGCGTGCTCAGGCCGTTGCTCTCCACCTGCTCGTTGAGACCATCGAGGACGTCCTTCTTGATGGCGACGAGGAGCACCTCACGCTCCACCTCGCTGCTGCCGGGCAGCTCCTGATAGGAGTACTGGATGTCTTCCAGCGGGAAAGGAATGTGCTGCTGGGCTTCCATGCCCACCTGCTCCGCGATATCGTCCATATCGAGGGCGGGGAGCTTGATGAAGCGCATGAAGACCTGCTGACCGGAAACGACGTTGCGCACGTCGCTGCCGCGCACCTTGAGCTCCGTCACCAACTCGCCGATGGCGTTGCTCACATAATCCATGCGCATCCCTTCCTCGACAGGGTCGAGGACGATGTCGCGGCGGGCATAGCGCGAAAGCGCGAAGCCTCGGCCGGCCGGGGTAAAGACGCCCATGGTGACGCTCTGTGCGCCGATCTCAAGGGCTACCGTAGTCTTGTATTCAGCCATATGTTGAACTGTTCGTTAATAAGAGATAAAGAGAGGGAAGAGGAAGGCCCGCGGAAGCGCCGCAGGCACCGCTGCGTTACTTGTTTTTCTTGGACTTCTTGCCCGTGGAGCTCGTGGTGCTCGTGGCGGTGCTGTCCGTGTCAGCCGTGGGTTCGTGGCCGGTGCTCTCCGTCGTCGTGTCGTCGGCTGTGCTGTCCGCTGCAGAGGTGCTGCCGGTGTAGCTGCTGCCCGTCGCGCTGCCGTAGAGAGGCTTGGTGGGCGGGAACACGGGGGCGTAGAAGGGGGCGAAGGGGGTCTCGGAGATAGCGGAAAGCTCGGCACCCTGCTTGTTCTTGGCGTTGGAGCTCTTCTTCCACCATGCGCCCGTGAGCTTCTGCTTGAACTTGGAATCGACGACGAAATAGGGCTCACTTTCCGTATCAAGGCAGGGAGAATCGTGGAAGGTGGCCTCCACGGCAACGGCGATGAGCTTGTCCCCGAGCTCAATCTTGCTGTTGCTGTTCATAATCTTGCTGGCGTTGGCGGGGGAGATGAACACGCCGACATTCATCTTACCTTCGGCAATCTTTCCCTTGGCGCTCACGGGGATGTCCACATAGGTGATTTCCTTGTCGAGCATGATGGGGTCGCTGCCCTTGTCGGAGCCGAACACGGCGTAGACATGCACCTTCAGCTCGTCCACGAAATTGGGGGTGCGGTCGCCCTTGCACTTGGCCTCCACCTTCACGGGGATGGTGACATACTGCCATGTGGTGGTCTTGTCGCCGCGGGACTGTTTGGCGTCCTTGCCGCCGAAAATCGTCATCGGCACCACGGACTCCACGCGCAAATCGCCGCCGCCGGACACATCCAGCGACACGCGAGCGTTGTCAGCATTGAGACCGAACGCCATCGGCAGCCCGCAGAAAGCCGCCACTGCAAAGGGAAAGAGCAGGTTCTTCATGGTAAAAAAATTCAGATGTGTGTTATCCTTATACACAATCCGCCCTCCTTTGGCGAGAAGAAATTTGAAAAAAATGTACAAAGGACAATGCGCAATGTACAAAGTGCGGAATTCCGCTCGCTCCGCTCGCCTATTCGCCCCCTGTCAGACGTTTCACCGGACAGGACTACATCCCTGCGCCGTCAGGCGTACAAATGTCTCCTTCGTACATCGTCAATCGTACATCCGACCTTGCCCCTGTGCGCACATTGTGCTATATAGAGGGCATGCACCTCCTCGCCACCTACGTTCACAACCTCGACCCCATCATTCTGGATATCCCCGGCACACCGCTGGCGCTGCGCTGGTACGGCCTGTCGTATGTCGCGGGCTTCATTCTGGGCTATCTGGTGCTGCAATGGATGAGCCGCCGCAAGCTCTACTGCGTGGAGGAGGAAAAACTCGGCGATTTCATCACGGCAGTGTGTATCTTCGGCGTGCTGTGCGGCGGGCGCTTGGGTGAATTCTTCTTCTACTGGCTGCCCGAGCACGGGCTCACGGGCATCGCGGATGATTTGGCCTTTGTGTGGGGGCAGTGGATGCAGGGTACCTTCACCCTGCCCTGGGTCTTCCGCGTGTGGGAGGGCGGCATGGCCTCGCACGGCGGCATCATCGGCGTGCTGCTGGTCGCGCTGTACTTCTGCCGCAAGTACAAGTGGAACGCCCCGCAGGTGGCGGACGGACTGGCGATTGTCTCCTGCCTCGGCATCTGCTTCGGCCGCATCGCCAACTTCATCAACGGCGAGCTCTGGGGCCGCGTGACGGATTCCCCCATCGGCGTAAAGTTCCCCACGGAGGTCGCCTCCCTGCCGACGGAGACGCAGGCAGAGGTGCTGGGCGTTGTGGAGCAGGTCACGCAGACGCCCTTCCGCAGCCTCATGCACGAGGGCGAATACTACATGGACACCCTGCTCCGCCTCTGCCGCGAGATGCCGCAGGTGCAGGACGCCGTTGCTTCCTGTCTCCCCGCGCGTTACCCCTCCCAGCTCTTCGAGGCTTTCGGAGAAGGTGCGCTTCTCTTCGCCATCCTCTTCACCCTGCGTCTGGTGTGGAAAAAGGCCCCGGCAGGCATTTTCTCCGCCCTCTTCGCCTTCCTCTACGCAGCAGCCCGCATCACCTGCGAGGCTTTCAAGGAGCCCGATGCCGGCGTCTGGTTCGGCATTACGGAAGGCCAATGGCTCAGCCTGATCATCGTGGCCATCGGTACCATCTTCCTCATCATTGCCCTGCGTCATCGCAGAAAAGCAGCCTGAGATCCGAGGTGCTCCGCCGGAAAAAGGCATCGGCGTACAGCAAAAGGCCTGACGCACGGCGTCAGGCCTTTTTCCTTTCCTGCGACGACAGCTGCAGAATCATGGTCACGCTCACTTCCTGTCGTGCAGGCTGATGATGATTTCCTGCGCATTGCCGTTGCGGCGGAGGTAGCCCGTCCATTCGGGGCCGTTGCCGAAGGTGACGACAACGGGGGTATCCTCGCTGACGGCGGCACCCGCGCCGAGGGAAATGACGACCGCATCATAGGCATCCACGCCGTTGATGCCGTCGCATTGCAGGTGCAGACGCTCCGCCTTGAGAGAAGAGTTCTGCAGGGCCTTGGCCGCGAGACGCAGGGTGCGGTAGGCTTTTTCGGTGGGGGCGTTGGCCTTGCCGTCGCCGCGGCGGATGAGGGTGGTTGCGGCGGGCAACGTGCCGTCCTTCAGGCGCGAGGTGTCCGTGGGGCGCAGCTCAATGACGGCCTTGCCCGCCTGAACGGCGGTGTCTGCCAGCACGGCACCTGCTTGAAGGCGCACATCACCATAGGTGTTATCCTTGTTGGTGAGGGCGATGGGGGCCGTATTGCCCGCGCCGCCGATGATGAGCTGACTGCCGGGAGCAGCCTTCACGGGGCGGGAGAAGCGGAAGGATTTATCCGCGCCCGCTTCCTGCTCGAAGCTGAGGCTTGCGCCTGCCGCCACCGACACGCTGCCGCCCTGCAGGCCCGCGAAGGATTCCGCCAAGGCCGTGCGTTCGCGCGTCTCACCGCCTTCGATGTATTCCAGCGTCTTGTTGAAGGGCGCGACAATCGCCGCGCTGCCGCCCTTCTCCACCGTCAGGTTGCCCGTCAGGCGTGCATGGCTGCCGAGGCGGAAGGTGCCCGCCTTCGTCACCATCACATTCATCTCGGCATCGGCGTAGTGCCAGTCATCCGTGCGCTCCAGACGCGCCGCGCTGCGGCCGTCCGCCGAGCCCATGCCGTGCACGGTGGGCATGCCCGCCAGCACCACGGTGCCGCTCTCCACGGTCAACCCGCTCACGGGGTGCGTCAGCGCGGTGCGGGTGCTGTGCAGCGTCCATGCGCCCGTGCCCTTGTACAGCAGGGAGAGGGAGGCCCCCTCTCGGTCGCGGAAGGAGCCGAGGAAGGTGTCGCCCGCGTCCACCACGGTGAGGGTGGCCTGCCCGTGGATGTTCGTGATGATAGCATCCTGCGTCAGTGCGCGGATGGCGAAGCCCGGGGCATCGACCGCCGCGCCGTTGTTCCACGTCAGCGAGTTCTTGTTGAGCTCCAGAATACCGCCGCCGAAACCGAAGGTAAAGGAACGCGCAATCTGCTGCGGGCTCGTGATAACCACGCGTGCGCCGTTGCTCGCCAGCACGTTGTAGGCCGCAAAGCCTCCCTTTTGCACGAGGTAGGTGTTGCCCTTGCCTCCCACGTTGAGGAAGAGGTGGTTGTCGCCCGTGCCGTCAAGGTACAGATTGCCCTCGCCCGTCTTACGGAGCTCGCGCACATAGTCGGCGGGGTTGGGGAGCTGCCAGTGGGCGTCCACGCCCTTGTCGACGATGAGGCCCGCGTGGTTGAACAGGCTGTCCGCGGTCGCGCCCTTGAGCGTCACGTCAGCCTTGCCCGCCGTGCTCAGGCGCACATAGCCGATGCCCAAATCCGTCGCGCCATTGGTGACAATCTCGTTGCTCTTGCCCGTGAGCTCGAACACGAGGTTTTCGGTGTGGAAGAGCGCGGGCACGTCGGCGTCGTCCGTCATGTACTTTTTATCGAAGGAGAACCACGTGTCGCTGTCCTTGATGTCGTTGAGGGGCTTCCACGTCTGCTTGCCCTCCGGCATGCCGATGTAGGAGGCCACGGGGCGGCCGTCCAGCAGCACATCCCCCGCCACGGGGCGGGCGGTGGGCACGGCGCCCGTCTTCTTATCCGTGTTCTTGGGGTCGGCAATTTCCTGCCCCGTGGGCTTGTTCGCAGGGGTTACCACGACTGTCTTGCCCGCGGGCACGATGACGTGCTTGTCAAAGGCGTTGAGCGTGTTCTGCGCCCAGCCCGTCGCGGTGGTATAGTAGGTATTGCCCTGGCCGTTGGTGCCCTGCATGCAGCCGATGAGCTCGTAGCGGTTTGTTTCATCGTTCCACCCCCACACGGGGCTACCGGAGTCGCCCTCCTGGCCCGCGTAGGGCAGCGGCGCGGTGTCGGACACCATCTCGGGCTTCCACTCCGTGTAGTTGAGCCACGCCATGCTGTCGTCGGAAAGGCGCGGCGGGCGGGAAATCCAGTTGGCATCGCCGCTCTCTCTCGCGGCGGTCACACCGCCCGTGATGTAGATGTAGGGCGCGGCCATGAGCTCCTGCTTCACCGAGCCGTCCGCCGCACGCACGGCGGCAAACTGTGTGCCGCTGCCCGCGCGGAACATGAGCTTGCCGTCGCGGGAGCCGAAGACGCGAGCGGGGTACATGGGAGCGGGTGTCACATCTGTGATGAGCTTGGAGAGGCGCGTGATTTTGAAGTCGCAGAGCGGTTGCAGCAGGAAGGCGTTGTTCTCACTGCTGCGGAACTCGATGCCGTTGTAATGCACGGCATTCTCGTTGCCCAGATGCCGTGCGCTGAAGGTGGGCTGCTGCACGCCGTTGTGCGCCACGGTGACGATGGCGTTATGCCCCACGGCGGCAAAGGCGCCGTTGTCGCCCTGCGCACGGAAGTCAATCATGGGGTGCGGCAGCACGCGGTCGGCCTGCCCGCCCGTGTAGGAGATGCGCACGCCGTCCGCTGCCAGCGTCTGCTGCAGCGCATTGAGCTGCATCACGCTGAAACGCCCGAGGTTCTGCCCGAAATCGCAGTAGGTCATCAACGACACATCGGGGTGGCGCGTCATGCCTGTGGCGGTGCCCGCCGTCAGCACACACAGAGCTGCGCAAGCGGTCATCACGCCGCGGAAAAGAGAAGTAGGAAGGTGCAGTTTCATACGATTGTTCGTATTCTACGCCTTCACGCGCGCGTCCGCAAGCGATTTTTCCGTCCTTTTCGGCGGGTTTGGCTTGCTTCTGTGCCGAAACATGGTAGACTGTGCCTGTCCCTGCGGAAGTTTCCGCGTTTACCCCCTCCCTCCCAACCCTATGAATCTGCGAACACTTCTGAATCGGAGTCGCTTTGTCGGCTGTGTAAACCCCCGCACCGTGGTGCGCGAGAAAAAGCTGTCCCTGTTCTGTGCCGAAACGGAGGAAGGCGCCTGTCTCATGATGGAGCGGGAGGGTGTCACAACCCCGCTGACGGAGTGTGAACTGCCGCCGCACCTTCTCGAGCGCGTGCGTTTCTGGAATGCGTGGTGCAGTAGCGGCTTCAACGGCGAGAGCGAGGTGGTGCCCTCTGTCTTCGGGCTGGAGGCCTACGCCGTTTCCATCGGCGTGGAAGTGCTGCGCTGTTTCCCGGACTGCGCCGTGGATTGGTGCGGTCTGCCGCTGCATGACGATGTGGCGCTGTTGGATGCATTGGAAAAGAATCGCTCCTTGCCCTGCCCTCCTCATGAAGCCGTGCTCAACCGCTATGCCGCTCGGCTGATGCGCGGCGATTGCCCCGACGAGCTACCGCCCGATGGTGTGGCGGCGCGGAATGTGTTCGACTGGTGCCTTGAGCGTTTGGAGCTGGTGCCGCTCACGGACGCGGATGATTTCTTTGATGTCATCCATGTCGGCGAGGATGACATCGGACCGCAAGGCTTGGTGAAGCACCACTTGGAGCTGACTCACCTGTCGTACATGGAGAGTGATGGAGGAGCCTACTCGTGGGGCGAACTCTGCTGGCATTATTCACCCATTCTTCATCCGCTGCTGCTCTCTGCCGTGGCGGTGGACTGGGCGCGCGTGCTGAAACGCCCCGTCTGTACGCACCGCCTCTACTTGGCGGGTGAAGATGTGCTGCAACTGTGTAACAACTGATAACGACACCCATGAATCTGCGTACCATCCTGAATCGGAGTCGCTTTGTCGGCTGTGTGAACCCGCGCGCCGTGGTGCGCGAGAAAAAGCTGTCCCTGTTCTGCACGGAGACGGAGGAAGGCGCCTGTCTCATGATGGAGCGGGAGGGTACCACCACCCCCCTCGCCGAGCTTGAACTGCCGCCGCACCTTCTCGAGCGCGTGCGCTTCTGGAATGCGTGGTGCAGCAGCGGCTTCAACGGCGAGAGCGAGGTGGTGCCCTCTGTCTTCGGGCTGGAGGCCTACGCCGTTTCCATCGGCGTGGAAGTGCTGCGCTGTTTCCCGGACTGCGCCGTGGATTGGTGCGGTCTGCCGCTGCATGACGATTGGGAGCTTGTGCACGCCATGGCTGCTGATGATGCGATGCCCTGTCCGCCGACGGACTATCATCTCAATCGCTACGCCGCACAGCTGATGCGCGGCGATTGCCCCGACGTGCTGCCGAAAGACTGTATGAGGGGGTATGATTACTGGGATTGGAACATGGACGACATATGCTTGGTCTACCACGGCACGGATGACTGGTGGACGGATGAGCGCACCATTTGGGTGGGCTCGGATGACGGGTTGTTCCCGCCGTGGTTGGAAGAGCTGCACGGCGAGGTGGCGGCGCTTCTGGCTCGCGCGGCTTATTGGAGTGTTCATACTCCCGTTGAGACATGGTGGAAGCCCTCGCCCCTCCTTGTCCCGCTGCTGGAGGCCGCACTCTCCGTGGACTGGGCTCGCACGCTCTACCCCCTGCGCCCCGTGAGCATGAATAAGCTCTATCTCACGGGCCCCGATGTGCTCCGCCTCTGCCACCCCGAGAGCGGCGCGGGCAAACGCCTCCCCTACGCCCGCCGCCGTCCGCGCCGCATGCTCGTGCAACGCGGCGGGAAAGGATTTGTGGAGTGATTCGACAAATCGTGGATTTGTAGGGATGTACGATTTACGATGTACGATGTACGAAGTCAAATTTAGGC
>CALBJX010000061.1 GCA_937893015.1 uncultured Verrucomicrobiales bacterium
AGTGCGTCACGATGTCCGCGCCGTGCTCGAAGGGGCGGCAGTTGATGGGGGTGGCAAAAGTGTTGTCCACAATCAGCGGTACACCGTTCTTGTGCGCGATGCCCGCCATCTTGGCGATGTCCAGCACATCCAGCGAGGGGTTGGAGATAGTCTCGCCGAACACGCACTTGGTGTTGGGGCGGAAGGCGGCTTGGATTTCTTCCTCGCTTGCGCTCTGGTCCACAAAGGTAGTTTCGATGCCGAGCTTTTTGAGCGTCACGGCGAAGAGGTTGTAGGTGCCGCCGTAGATGGCGGAGGTGGAGACGACGTGGTCGCCCGCCTCGCAGATGTTGAACACGGCGAAGAAGGACGCCGCCTGACCCGAGGAGGTGAGGATGGCCGCCACACCGCCTTCGAGGTCGGCAATCTTCTTGGCGACGCTCTCATTGGTGGGGTTCTGCAAGCGGGTGTAGAAATAGCCCGCGTCCTTCAGGTCGAAGAGGCGTGCCATCTGGTCGCTCGTCTCATACTTGAAGGTGGTGGACTGGTAAATCGGCAGCTGACGCGGCTCGCCCTTGCCGGGTTGCCAGCCGCCCTGAACACAAATCGTCGAGGTTTTCATATACGTTGCGCACATTGTACCAAAAAAGCCACACTCGCGCAAGGCGGGAATTCTTTCTTGACCTTTTGCAACAATTTCTCTATCATGCTTCCATGATGAAGCCTCTTACTTCTCTCCTCGCGGTTCTGGCTCTCACCATCCCCGCATGGGCGGCGGTGACGGCCGTGGAAGCGGTCTCCCCCGGTGCCTACCCCGTCATGAAGGGCGCACCCTTCAACGCTGTGGCGAAGCTCAACCTCACCACCGACGGCGGCAGCGCCTCACTGCCCGCCTCCGTCAGTCTGCGTGTCACCAAGGCAGAACAGGTCGCCTCCGTCAGTCTGCACTACGGCGATGAAAAGGGCATGCGTTTCGGCGGCTGCATCGGCAAGGGCAAGGTCGGCGCGGACGGCAAGGTGAGCATCAAGTGCCACAAGCCCAAGGACGGCCCCACCTACGGCATGGCCCCCGACAAGCTGAAGGCCATGCAGAATGGTTTTTCCACGGAGTGCATCTGGGTCATCGTCGAACCCGCCAAGAAAGCCAAGGTGGGCTCCCTCATCACGATTGAGGGCGACAAGATGAAGGTGGACGGCAAGGAGCTGACCATCACAACCGCGAAGAAGATTAAGCAGAGCATCGGCTACATGGTCGCCATGCCCGGCTGCAACGTCGGCACCCGCAAGTGCAAGGCCTTCCGCATTCCCGGTCTCATCCGCACGGAGAAGGGCGTGCTGGTCGGCTGCTTTGACGCCCGCTACAACAACGAGGCGGACCTCTGCAACGATATCGATGTGGCTGTCGTGCGCTCCAAGGACGGCGGCCAGACCTGGTCTGCGCCCGAGGTCGGCATGGATATGGGCGAAGGCGGCAACAACGGCTGCGGCGACCCCTGCATTCTCCAAGATAAGAAGGGGCGCCTGTGGATGCAGGCCCTCACCTGCCACTTCGGCGGCGGTGCGTCGCTGGGTCGCTCCAAGGCCGGCTTTGATGAGCACGAGACGGGCCAGTGGTGCATGGTGACCAGCGACAACGACGGCAAGACATGGAGCAAGACCCCCGTCAACCCCACCAAGTCCATCAAGAAAGAGGAGTGGACCTGCATCCTCGCGGGCCCCGGTTGCGGCATCTGCACCTCCAAGGGCGTCATCGTCTTCCCCGCGCAGATCTGGCAGAATGGTGCTAACCCCCGCTGCATGAGCACGCTCTGCACCTCCTCCGACGGCGGCAAGACATGGAAGTACGGCACGGGCATCCCGCACGCCACCTCCGAATGTCAGGTCGTGGAGCTCAGCGACGGCTCCCTGATGCTCAACTGCCGCAACGAAGCCCGCAGCGGCAAGCGCATCATCTACACCACGACCGACCTCGGCGACACGTGGACACCGCATGAGACGAACAACAGCGCCCTGCGCGAGCCCACCTGCCAGGGCTCCCTCGTCGCCATCGACGTGAAGGACAAGGGCCGCCACCTTTTCTTCTCCAACCCGAAGGCGGGCAGCCGCAGCAACATGACCGTGCGTGCCTCCGCCGACGACGGCAAGACATGGAATGAGGGCTACGAATACGACACCCGTAACTGCATGGGCTACTCCTGCATTGCGCTCGCGGATGACAAGACCCTCGGCATCATCTACGAAACCGGCCACGCCGACCCCGAGACCGGGATGCGCGGCATCGGTTTCGTCCGCGTCCCCATCAAGAAGGTACTCGGTGATGACGAGAAAGACGATTGAGACATTTTCCTGATGCAACAAAAAAGGGTTCGGCGTTTCGCGTCGAACCCTTTTTTATGCCGAGATACGCTCAAGCGTTTCGGCAAGAGCCGGGAGGGAGAGGGGCGTTCCCTGTTTGCGGGCGGCGGAGAGGTTGCGGGCAAGAGTGCCGAGCATGGCCAGATGCAGCTCGGGGCGCTCCGCCGGGACGACGAGCAGGGCAATGAGCGAGGCTTGTTCTCCCTGCCAGTCGATGCTGCCTTTACAGGTGGCAAGGCAGACGAGGGGCGCGGCAAGCCCTTCGAGGCGAGCATGGGGCACTGCCAGCCCGTGGCCCAGATAGGTGCTTTCTTCCTCCTCCCGCGCCAGCGCGGAGGCGATGATGCGCTCGGCCTCCGTGTCGCTCAGCGCGGCGGCGAGCGTGCGGATAGCATCCTCACGGCTCACCCCTTTGGGAAGCGTGGTGCAGAGAACGTGCTGCTGTAAGTCCTTCGTCATGTGCGGGCAGGAAGGTAACATGACCGCGGCTCCGGCGCAAGGGATTCTTGTGTCAGCAGCATTGCCATCATGTGGGGCGATCCGACAAAGGAGGATTTGTCGATTTGTGATAAGAAATATGTGATTTGAAATTTTTGATTTGGAAATAGAGTGCGGCTTTCGCCGCAAGAATAGAAAACCCTGTCTGACGCAAGCGTCAGACAGGGTTCTTTATATTGCGCCGATAGGCGCGCGAATTCTCTCAATCACAAATCCAAAATCACATATTTCTTATCACAAATGAGAGCGACAAATCGCTCATTTGTGCGCTGCCGCCCATCGCTCCACGATGGCGCGAATCGCTTCCTCCGCCGTGGGCAGCGGGATGCCGAGGGTGCGGAGTTTGGCGTTGTTCATGGCGGTGTGCTGCGGGCGCACGGCGCGGAAGAAGGGGACGTTTTTCAGGCGTTGCGGCTCAACGTCGGGTAATTCGGGCAGCAAGCCGAGGCGCACCGCTTCGCTCAAGGCTATGAGCGCGCACTCTCGACGGCTCATGGGCGCACCGCCTGCGCAAAGCTGGAACACCCCGCGGGCCTCTGTCTCCGCCAGCGCCAGCAGCCCTCGCGCCACATCCTCCGCATCCGTCGGCAAGGAGTATTGGTCCGCAATGGCAGCCAGTGGGGCACCGATGAGGGCTCGGGCCAGAACCTGCTCGAGGAAGCCGGGCTTGTCGGGGTTGCCGCAGACCCATGAGACGCGAATAATCAGGCTCTCGGCAAAAGCCTCGGCAATGGCGAATTCCGCCTCGCGCTTGCTCTCGCCGTAGACATTGAGCGGCTTGCAGCGCGTGCTCTCGTCCTTTAGCCCCGCGCGGTGCCCCTCCAGCACATAATCCGTGGAGAGGTGCAGGAAACGTGCGCCTGTGTGGCGGCAGGCCAGCGCCATGGCGGCGGGGGCAACGGCGTTGACGAGGTGGGCGTGCAGCGGGTCATCTTCGCAGTCTTCCAAGCGGCTGACAGCAGCAGCGTTGATGACGAGCTGAGCCCCGCTGTGCAGCACGAGGTCGGAGACGCGCTCGGCGTTTTCCAAGGGGTATTCGGCGTGTGAGGGGGGCAGCAGGCGATAGCCGCGTTCTGCCGCGCGGCGGGCAATCACTTGGCCGATGCGTCCGCTCGCGCCGAAGAGCAAAAGATTTTTCTCTGTTCCCATGGCGGGGCAGGGCAGGGGAGTTGCCGAAAGCTCAGCGCAGCAACAAATCGCGCTGCCAGCTCATGAGATGAGAGAGGCCCTCATCCTCGTGGTTGGCGATGTGCTCCAGCTGCACGCGGGAGGCGATGAGCGCGGGCTCGATATCCAGCTCTTCCGCGATGCGGTCGCGCACCCCCTGCCAGCGGGCGAACTTCGTATCGAAGTGCGGGTCGGGGATATGCTTTTCCTTCTTGGGAATCTCGGGGTATTCGGATTCGTCCGTGAGTTGGAATCTCTCCACGGCCTTGCGGAAGCGTGAGGCGCGGTGTGCGTGCATGCCGCGGGAGGGGAACACGGGGCGGAATTCCTCCAGCGCGTTGCTCCAGCGCAGCAGGTCGTCATTGGAACAGACCATGAAGCTGGGGCGGTCCCACTCGGCGGCCTCGCGGTCGCGCCATGTCCACAGGGCTTTCAGCGCGGCGAGCCCGCGGCGGCTCAGTCGACCGCTGCCCTTGATGCGCCACGGCTCATCATTGACAGCGCAGAAGCGTTCATGCCCGTGGGACAAATTGTCCGCGCAGCTCTCCAAAAACCAGTCGTAGCGTCCCTTGGCCTGCAACTCAGCAACAAGTTTGTCCGCCATTTCGAGCATGTACTTCACGTCGCCCTGCGCGTATTCCTCCATCTCGGCGGGGATGGGGCGGCGGCCCCAGTCGGCCTTCTGGTTCTTTTTGCTCAGCACGATGCCGTAGTAGTGCTCCACCAGCGCGGCGAGCCCGAAGCGGCGGAACCCGAGCAGACGGGCGGCAATCTGCGTGTCGAGAATCATGTGCGGCAGGGCGCCGTCGTACGCGTTCTGGAAGAGGCTCATGTCGTAGTCCGCGCCGTGCATCCACACGTCCGTTTCGCGCAGCCAGTTGACGAAGAGGCTCATGTCCTCGATGGCAAGGGGGTCGATGATGCAGACGCCGTCCGCGTCGCCGTACTGAATCAGGCACAGCTTTTCGCGGTGGCGGTGCAGGCTGTCGGCTTCCAAATCGAGCACGGTGCGCCCCTGCGGCTGTTTCGCCGCGCGCTGTTTCCACTCAAAAAGTCCTTGTGCGTCCGTAATCATGTGAACGCGCGATGCTAACACATATACGGCTCTGGCGCAAGACTAATCACACGGAATGTCGCCCCTTTGCGCTTGCCTTTTCGTTCTCTCTGTGGTATAAGCGCGGGCATGAAGCACACCATTCTCCTTGCCGTGGCCGCTCTGGCTCTCTCCTCCTGCTCCCTGATGCCCGTTACCACCATCAGCCGCTCCGAGCTCCTGAAGCCCACGGCCATGACCGCCATCGACCACACCACCTACACCGACATGATGTACTACGGCGCGGATGATGAGTACGACTACTTCACCCGCAACAGCCTCAAGTACCGCGTGCTCCGCTCGGAGAACGCCATGCCTGCCGCCGGTCGCTTCCCCTTCGACAACTGGCAGACGGGTAAGCTCTACCGCGAGGCCGCGGCGCAGGGAGCCCTGCAGAGCAACGCCGTGCAGAACCTCATCAATCGCTTCCGCCCCGCGCAATAAGGACGGCGGGAACATCCTCCCTTTTTCTCAAGCGGGCGTCCCGACCGAGTGTCGTGGTGCCCGCTCTCTTTGTATACGCGTGCGCATATGCGTGCGCACGCGGGAGGAAAATCCTGTCATCATGCAAACTTTTTTTCGCCTTTGTTGCCCGTGGGGTGAAAGAGCAGAGCAGGGGAGGGATGGTGCGGGAAGATGAAAAAACTTGAAAAAATCCGTGAAATTCTAAAGAAAAGGCTTGCAATGTCGGGCAAAACGGCTATAATGTGCGCCCCGCAAGGAGTGTAGGGATACGCTCTGCGTCAAGGATTTTATCGGGTTCGCCGCCGGATAAACGGTCTGTTTCCTCTAGGGAGAGGGGACGAGCGGAAACGGCGTAAGAACTTGAAAAACAACAAAATAGAAAAACATGCCGACTATTAATCAGCTCGTCCGCAAGGGACGTATCGTACCGGAAGAGAAGTCGAAGTCTCGCGCTCTTCATAGCTGCCCCCAGCGCCGCGGTGTCTGCCTGCAGGTGATGACCCGTACGCCCAAGAAGCCCAACTCCGCTCTTCGTAAGGTTGCCAAAGTCCGCCTTACCAACGGCGAAGAAGTCATCGCCTACATCGGCGGTGAAGGCCACAACCTGCAGGAGCACTCCATCGTGCTTGTGCGTGGCGGTCGTGTGAAGGACCTTCCCGGTGTCCGTTACCACATCGTTCGTGGTGCTCTGGACTGCCTCGGCGTTGACAAGCGTCGCCGCGGTCGTTCGAAGTATGGTGCCAAGCGCCCCAAGGCCGGTGCTCCCGCCGCTACCGGTAAGAAGAAGTAAATAACCCCTTAATTACAAAGAGTTATGTCTCGTCGTAAACGCGTTTACAAGAAGTTCGAGAGCAAGGATTCCCGCTATGATTCCGTGCTCGTGGGCAAGCTCATCGGCAAGGTGATGCTCGCCGGCAAGCGTTCCCTCGCTGAGCGCATCGTCTACAAGGCCATTGATATCGCCAACGAAGGCACGGACACCGTGAGCCCCCTTGAGGTGCTGACCCGCGCCATCGAGAACGCCAAGCCCCGTGTGGAGGTGAAGAGCCGCCGCGTGGGTGGTGCCACCTATCAGGTGCCCTTGGAGGTCGCTCCCGATCGCTCCGAAGCTCTCGCCATGCGCTGGATCATCAACTACGCCCGCAACCGCAAGGGCGTTCCCATGGCCAAGGCTCTTGCCAACGAAATCAAGGAAGCTGCCGCCAACCAGGGCGCTGCTGTCCGCAAGCGCGATGATGTGCACAAGATGGCTCAGGCCAACCGTGCCTTCGCTCACTTCCGCTGGTAAGTACCCGCTGGAAGTTTTCTCGTAATCTCTGAAATCCAAAAAACTTCATATTACTTAAGACTATGGCTAGTGTTAGCAGTCCCGACCGTAAGGCCCCGTTGGAGCGCTACCGTAACTTCGGTATCGCCGCTCACATCGACGGTGGCAAGACCACGCTCTCTGAACGTATCCTTTTCTACACCGGCATGATCCACAAGATCGGCGAAGTGCACGATGGCGCTGCGACGACCGACTGGATGGAACAGGAGCAGGAGCGCGGTATCACCATCACCTCCGCCGCTGTGACGACCAACTGGAAACAGCTTCACTCCGAAGGCTGCTGCAAGCTCTTCGAGAACGAGAACTTCCAGCTCAACGTTATCGATACTCCCGGGCACGTGGACTTCACCGCTGAGGTGGAGCGTTCCCTGCGCGTGCTCGACGGCGCCATCGTGGTGTTCTGTGGTGTGGCCGGCGTTCAGCCCCAGACCCAGACCGTGTGGCGTCAGGCCAACAAGTACAGCGTTCCCCGTATCTGCTTCGTCAACAAGATGGACCGCACGGGTGCCAACTTCGCCAACGTGCTCAACGATATCCGCACGAAGCTCGGCGCGAACGCTGCTCCCATTCTCATCCCCATCGGCTCTGAGGACACCCTGCGCGGCCAGATCGACGTGGTGAACCAGAAGGCCATCATGTACGCCGACAGCGACCGCCTCGGCTCCACCTACGAAATCGTGGAACTCGAAGGCGAGCTCAAGGAGCAGGCTGAGGAGGCTCTCGAAGACCTCAAGGGCCGCGTGGCCGACGTGGACGACGAGCTCGCCGAGCTCTTCCTCATGGAGGAGCCCATCGATGCCCCCACGCTCAAGCAGGCTATCCGCCGCGCTGTCATCGCCAACAAGTTCATCCCCGTGGCCGGTGGTTCCGCGTTCAAGAACAAGGGCGTTCAGGCCCTGCTCGACGCCGTGGTGGACTACCTGCCCTCCCCGCTCGAGGCTAAGGTCGCTACCGTGACCTCCACCATCTCCAACGGTGTGGACGAAAACGGCTACGAGACCTTCGAGACGAAGGAAATCATCCCCTCCGACGACGACAAGCCCGTCGCCCTTGCGTTCAAGCTCTGGGCCGACAAGTTCGTGGGTTCCCTCGTGTTCATCCGCGTGTACACGGGCGTTATCCGCAAGGGCGACACCGTTTACAACCCCCGCACCCGCAAGCGCGAGCGCGTCGGTCGTCTCCTCCAGATTCAGGCCAACGTCCACACGGATGTGGAAGAAGTGTTCTCCGGTGATATCGCCGCCATCGTGGGTCTGAAGAACGCCACGACGGGTGACACCCTCGCCGCCGACGACTTCGACTACACGCTTGAGCCCCCCACCTTCCCCGACACCGTGATTTCCATGGCCGTGGAACCCCTCACCAAGGGCGACCAGGAGAAGATGTCCAACGCTCTGCAGCGTCTCTCCGCTGAAGACCCCACCTTCCGCGTCAAGACCGACGAGGAAACCGGCCAGACCATCATCGCCGGCATGGGCGAGCTTCACCTCGACATTATCGTCGATCGTCTGAAGCGCGAGTTCAAGGTGGAAGCCAACACCGGCAAGCCCCAGATTGCTTACCGCGAAACCATCACCAAGTCCGCCGATCGCGTGCAGGGCAAGCTCGTCAAGCAGTCCGGCGGTCGCGGTCAGTACGGTGACGTGGTCATCGCCATGCGCCCCGGTGAGCGCGGCACGGGCCTCAAGATTGCCAACAAGATTGTTGGTGGTGCCATTCCCAAGGAGTACATGAACGCCGTGTACGCCGGTCTGAATGAGGCCATGAACTCCGGCTCCGTGGCCGGCTACCCCGTGGAAGACGTGGAAGTCGACGTCATCGATGGTTCCTACCACGAAGTGGACTCCAACGAAAACGCCTTCAAGATGGCCGCTATCTTCGCCATGAAGAACGCCTTCGCCAAGTGCGCTCCCGTGCTTCTGGAGCCCATCATGAGCGTGGAAGTCTCCACCCCCGCCGAGAACCAGGGCGACATCATGGGCGACCTCAACCGCCGCCGCGC
>CALBJX010000062.1 GCA_937893015.1 uncultured Verrucomicrobiales bacterium
TTAAAAATAAACGTTTTATATATTTCTTTGAGCCTACAGCATTACGAATGCTGTAGGCTCGCCGCGCAGGTGCCTAGGGATTGGCTGCGCGGGGCGCCCCGGGATGGGGGGGCGGGGGCCTTGGCTGCGCTTGCAAATGAAATCGTAACAGCATGACGAAAAATACCTGCGCGAATGTGCGATTTCGGGGTGTGGCGTGTGCGTGTAACCATGCCCCGCGTAAACGCTGTTTTTTTGTCTGACAAGGATTGACATCAGGGGAAATTTGAGTAGAATACGACGCCTGTTTTTCGCACTATGAAACCCCGCCTGAACCATATCCTTCGCCGCGCTCTTCTCGCTTCCTTCGCTCTTGCCGCTACCCTGTTTTCCGGCAATACGGCAGAGGGCAGCACGCTGTACAGCAGCGTGGGCATGCAGACCTACACGGACTTCGGTCAGAACTACGGCCGTTATCAGGCGGGGCGCGTGAATGCCATGCTGTCCGGCATCCGCGAGCGCGACGGCGGGGTGAAGATTTATTATATCGGCGACAAGTTCGCGGATTACAGCTACACGATGGAGCACGGCATGATTGACTTCTCGTCGAGCTCCTACGTTTCGGTGGATGCGGCCATCGGCTACGGGTTCCTTGCCACGGTGCAGCACAACGGCGTGCAGAATCCCTCCTACGCAGCGGCGGAAGTGGGCGAGGCCTATGCGGTGAGATATGCGGGCATTGAGTACCGCAACGGCAATGTAGGCCTGGGCCAGGCCGCTAACGAGGTATTCCTGTATGCCCCTAAGGCGGACCACAAAATCACCCGCCTGAGCAAGCTGGTGACGGATGCCCGCACCTCTGACGTGTACAATGACATGTCCATGCTCGGCAAGCCGCTCACGGGCGAGCTGCTGTATCGCGCGGGCTCCGGCACCATGTTCATGGCGGAGGTCGATGCGGACGGCATGGCTGACTCCGGCGCGGCCCCCTCCATCCGCGGTGCCTACGACTATGTGACGGGCGGTCTGACCACGATTGACGCATGGAATCAGCGCGAGACGCAGGAAGGCGGTGACTTCAACTACAGCGTCTACCACACCGTCAACGACAACATTTATGCCTACATCACGGGGACGCAGGCCTCCGGGCAGGTGAACCCGCTGCCCTATATCGGCAAGGGTGGTGACTCCGGCAGTCCCTCTTGGGTGTGGAACGAGGCCGCAGGACAGTACCAGTACATCTCCGCCCTGCAATCCGGCGGCGGCAATTTCTCCCAAGACATCGGTGCGTGGTACTGGGAGCTGGAGAAGATGGAATCCTTCAACAAGAACATCGCGCTCGGCAGCGATTCCGTCATTCATCTGACGGGCGTGACCGCCTTGGGCGACACTATCACGGGCAACGCCAACGGCACCACCCTCACGGTGCAGCAGCACCTCGGCAGCATCACCACGGGCGGGGAAACCACGCAGTTTGCGGGCGTGCAGAGCGGCGTGAACACGTGGCTGAACCTCAACGACATCAAGGACAACCTCAACTGGTACAACTACGGCAATGAGAAGCTGAACGCCAACGGCGATATCAACAGGGCCAATGAGGGTAAAATCGTCTACGGCGAGCTGATGCACACGGACAGCATTGTGCTGAAGGCCGCCTCCGCCACCCCCTACATCGTGCAGCTGGATGACACGGTGGACACGGGCATCGGCTACGTGCGGTTCAGCAAGGCCGAGGGTGTGGAAAATGCTACCTTCAACCTCGTTTCCGAAGCGGGCGAGCAGAATCAGCTCAACTCCGCGGGCTTTGTGGTGGACAAGGGTGTGACGCTCGATATTGCGCTGACGGGTGAGAGCGGCTATCTGCGCGAGTGGCGCAAGGTGGGCGACGGCGACCTGCGTATCAGCGGCAGCGGCGACAATTTTGTGCTGCTCAACGTGGGCGGCGGCAGCGTGGGCACCAACGACGGCTCCGATGCCGGCCACGCGAGCGGCAAGGTGTATCTGGACCGCGAGGACGGCTATGCGGCCTACAATGTGCTGGCCTCCACGGGCAGCACGATCATTCTGAAAAACACGGAGCAGGTGGCGCATGATGTGACCCTCGGCGCGGGTGGTGCCACGCTGGACCTGAACGGCAACGACTACACGTGGAACAACGCGACGACGGCGGACGGCTTCACCCTGCACATGCTGACGGAGAAGGACATCCTCGCTAACCACGGCGACAAGGCTGTCACGGTCACCATCACGGATGCGGGCGATACCCTGCTCGGTTCTTTTGAGGACTCCGCGAGCGGCGCCCTGAATGTCATCTACGACGGCGGGGAAAACTCCCTTGCCATGCACAGCGTTTTTACCGACCTGACGCACAATGAGGCCAGCTCCTTCATGGTGAAGAGCGGCAGCGTTTCTCTCGGCGGCACTATGACCATGCACGGACGAGGCTCCCTGACGGGCACCAACGCCGACCGCGTGGAAAACCCGAATGATTGGCACTATGCCGATGCTGCGATGGATGTCGTGGTGCAGAACGGCGCCACCTTCACGCTGGACAGCCACGCCCGCTTGACGGGGGATGTGATGGTGGAGCAGGGGGGTACCTTCGTGATGAAGGAGGGCACCAAGCATCAATTTGAGTACATTGAAGGTGCCACCTTCACGGAGGACACGCAGAGTGAATTCTATGCGCAGTTCCATGGTCTGAAAGGCGATATCAAGCTGCAGGGCGGTGAGCTTCAGGTGGCCTACAATGCTGGTGCGGATTCCCACAACACCTACGAGGGCAACATCACGGGCAATGCCTCTGCCGTCACCTTCGACCTCGGCACGGAGGCCGCGCTCTCTCTGACGGGCGCGAATGATTTCACCATGGCGAACGGCGCGGCGGTGCAGTTGGTGAGCGGCGGGGTGATTGCCGAGAACACGGCAGCGGCGGGGTATGCGAACGGCACGGCGGCTCATACATGGAATATCGGGGAGAAAGCCTATTTTGCCGTGAAAGGTCTGAGCGGGGACGCTTTGATGACGCTGGTGAGCGGTGATTCCGCAGGTGCGCTGGCTCTCACGGAAGCGCAGACGGCGGCGCTGGCTGTGCATGATGGTCTCTTCATCGGTGCGTTGGAGGGCACCCGCACGGAATACGGCGCCGCGGGCACGGCGGACACGCTTGCGGCAACGACGGATGCAGAGGGCGCACAGCACTGGTTGCTGGGCGGCGGCGGCGGTGAGCTGGTCGTCAACTTTGCGCTGGACAATGAGCACGCCGCGCTGGTGCTCGGCAATGAGTACACGACGGGGTCCGTCACGCTCACGAATGAGCACAACCACATCGGCTCTATCTCCTTCGGCGGCAAGGTGACGCTCGGTTACACGAGCGAGGCCGCGCTGGGCGGTGCGGATATCAATCTTGCCTACAGCCACCGCATCATCGGTTCCGACGATGCTCTGGACAACATCACTGCCGGGTCCGAGGGCGCGATGCTGGTGGACAACATGGCCGAGGAGAATATTTCTCTGGCGGAGCATGCCTCCCTTTCCCTCGGCGCAGCGGGCAATGTGAGCTACAACGGCACCATCGGCCTCGGCAGCGGCGATACCTACCGCTTCGGCGGCGTGTCCGGCAAGCTGGCTCTGGCCCGGGCCTTGACGAACAACGGCGCGACGCCCACGAATGTGATTGTGGACGGCCAGACCTACAGCGGCGGTGTGGTGGAACTCAAACAGGCTGCCACGCTCACGGGTAATGTGACCGTGATGGGGTATGACCGCGAGCAGACAAGCGAGACGGAAGGCGATATCACCCTGCGTTTGGGCGTGGCGAATGCGTTGGCCTCCGCAAGTTCCGTCTCGTTGAAAGACGGCGGTATTCTGGATGTGAACGGCACCCGCCAGCTGCTCAACAATCTCTCTATGGAAGAGGGGAGCACGCTGACCGACAGTTCTCGCGGCAGCGGCTCTGCCGTGCTCAACGTGAGCGAAGGCTCGACAACCGAGATGAGCGGCTCACTGGATGTTTCCTCCCTCACCAAGACGGGCAGCGGCACCATGAATCTGGGCGGCACGAACTCGTACGCCCTCCTGAGCATTGCGGAAGGCTCGGTTGCGCTTAAGAGTGATACGGCCTTGCAGAACACAGGTATCACCCATGTGCAGAGCGGTGCCGTGTTGGATACGACTGCCGTGAGCCATGGCGGGCAGATTGCCCTCTCGGGCGGTGCGCAGATGCTTGTCGGTGCCGCGTTGGACGGCTCGGTGCAGGCTATTTCCGGCACTGCTGCGATGCGCAACAGCGGCGGCACCTCCAAGTTATCCACCGAAATCGGCGCCGCATCGGGGGCTGCCCTGCAATTGGCGGGCGGTACCTTCCAACTCACCAACGGCACCATCAATGCCGATAGTGACAACGGCACGGAAATCGTGAAGAGCGGTACGCTCTCCGTGACGGCGAATCGATTGGAGATTAACAACTCCGCTACGGCGAACATCGGCGGCACCCTGAGCTTTGATGGTTCGGCCTCCAAGCAGTACCTGTACAGCAACCGCAGCGGGGATAACACCACGCGCAACATCGAACACCTCCACACAGGCGACAATTACAGCAAAGAACTCCATATTTCGGAGGCAACGTGGAATACCATCTGGAATATTCACAAGCTGACGGGTGTCGGCACCCTGCAATGGGATTCCAGATCCACGCATTGGTATTCCTCCCGCATTGTGCTGGACGGAGAGAACTCGTTCTCGGGCACCATACTGGCGAAGCGTGAGAACTCGGACAGTTCGGTGCGCACCTATGCTTCTTATCTGGAACTGGCTCACGACAGGGCGGCGCAATACGCCATGGTGAACCTCGTCGGTACGGATGCCAACGACTACATGAACCTGGCGGTGAATACGGAGAATGCTTCTCTCCGCAGCCTGACGGGCAATACCTATACCACCCTGTATGCGGGTGCCGCTTTCCCCGGCGTGCATCATTCGGGCGATTCTTCCACAGGTGCGGCGGGCATGGATGCCCACCCTGTTTCTTCTCGCCAAGCCTCGCTGACCTTCACCGGGAATGCCAACGGAACCTTCCAAGGCAATGTGTACGGCGGGGAGAACGGCAACGGCATCAGCCTGGTGATGAATGCCGCCTATGATTCCGTGAAGCAGACCTTCGACGGTGATACGGTGCAGCTCAACAATGTGACGGTGCAGAAGGGCCAGCTGGTTCTCTCCTCCACGGGGCTGAACATTGCGGGCAATGTGAACATTGCCACGGGGGCCACGCTCAAGACAGGCAGCAACTTTTCCTTGGATGCGGGCAAGACCCTGAGTGTCACGGGCGGCAATACCGCCACCGCCACGCTGAACTCCGTGCTGGTGCTCAACGGCGGCACGCTGGACTTCGATTCTTCTGCCCTCTCCACCGCCCACAGCGCGCTGACCGTCAATGGTGTCAGCGTGAATGCACTGAGCCCTGCCGAGAATCTGACCCTCAATTTCTCCAACTCCTCCTACCTGCGCACAGGGCAGCAATACAAGCTGGTGAGCGGCGACTGGGCCGCGCTCGGCGTGGGGCAGAGCTATTTCAATGTCACGGGGGCAGACTACCTCCTCGGCACCTTCACTATGGCATCGGACGGCCTTTCCGTCAGCTTCGCCGCCAAGAACGGCGAGCTCATCTGGGACGGCACGAGCGGGGCCACCTCCTGGACCGCCTCTCAGTTCGGTCAGCAGCGGGTGAAAACCACCACTTCCTCCACCGTGGTGTTCAATGACTCCGCGCAGAGCCACAATGTGAAAGTCAGCGGCTGGCCCGAGGTCGGCACCATGGTCTTTGACAACACGCAGGACTACACCATTTCCGGTAACCTGTTCGTGAACGACATCCACGTGGTCGGCAGCGGTGCCACCACCCTGTCCTCCGGCGTTGCCATCAACAGCAACGGCAGCGTAACCGTTGACAACGGCTCGCTGATTGTGAAGGGTGTGTCCACCCTGCCGCTTGCCAAGCAGGTCAGCGGCACGGGCACGCTGGTGTTGGACTGGGGAGTCAACAGTGAAAACCGCTTCAACATCAAAAACCTGCACGCCTTGGAAATCCGCAGCGGTCAGTACACCACGGACAGTGCGGTGAGCACGGAAGCTATCATCGTGCGTGACGGCGGTCAGTTTACGTCCTCCGCCTCGCAGACCATGGACCTCACGCTGGAGGGCGCAGGCCGCAAGGGGACAAGCGACCGCGCCGCGCTCTCCCTGAGCAACAACGCCGGCATCAGCGGCAGCGTTCAGCTGACAGGCAACACGGCTATTGAGGTCGCCGACGGTACTACCTCCCGATTCAGCGGCACCATCACGGGTACCGAAAACACGCTGACGAAGCTGGGCAGCGGCACCATGGAAGTCGCCGGGATGGAGGTGCAGGGCCTGAACCTTGCAGAAGGCAGTCTGGTGCTGCACCGCAACAATGCGGCGAGCAAGTACATCAGTGCCGTGCAGCTCGGCGACGGTACCACCTTCACCCAGTACAGTGACGAACGTCCCAATGCCCTGTCCGGCATGGATACCTTGGTACTGGGCGGGAACGCCACCGTTAAGACGGATAACTTTGAAGGCTCCCTGCGCGTCAGCACGCTGAAGAATGCGGACGGCGTTGCTGCTGCCACGCTGAACTTGGTGAACGACTCCAGCGTCGAACGCTACACGCTCTTTGAACTGGGCCGCAACGGTGCCGATACGGGCAACTTTGCAGGCACCATCAACCTGAGCAGCACGGAAACACTCAACTACCGCTCCGCCGCCCTCGTCATCAGCAGGGGTGACATCACGAAGAACGCCGTCGTCAACCTTGATTCCGCCGTCTCTTCGTCCGCCAAGTTGGCCTTGGGTCTGCATGATGCGACCGTCACCGTGGCGGGGCTTGCCTCGGGTGTCGATTTGGGCTCCCGCGCGCATGTCTACTCCGGTTATGTGGGGGTGAATGCCTCCGATGTCACCAAGGAGAACGTTGTCCGCACACTCGCCGTTAACACCGCTGCGGACACGGAAAACACCTTCAACGGTGCCGTGACCTCCAACATCAACATCGTGAAAACGGGGGACGGCACGCAGAATCTGGCCGGCAATTCGAGTCAGAGTGCGGTGAGCGGGTACGGCTTCAACGGTTTCAACGGCACGGTTTCCGTGCAGGGCGGCACGCTGGGTCTGTCCGACATCGGCATCCTCACGGGGGCTTCCGCCATCACCGTGGGTGAGAGCGGCACCCTGCGTTTGGACGGCGCGTTGAGTCTCAGCGCGCCCACCATCAGCAACAGCGGTACCGTCATCTTCGGCAGCAATGCCTGCTACACGCTGGATGAAAGCACCATCACCACGCCGCACACCTACACCCTTGTCAGCGGCAGCGGCACCACGCAGGATTTGAGCCTGAACAACTTCCGCTACAACGGTCAGAGCCTGCAAGGCTACTCCTCCGGCATCCGCCTGATTCAGAGCGGCGGGGATGTCATCCTGAGCATCAGCAACGGCGAGGTGCGCACGCTGGTGTGGGACGGCACGGCGGAAAACAGCATCTGGGATATGGGCACCTCCGCCAACTGGCAGGCGGACGGCTCCAAGACGGAGTCTTACGCGCCCGACAGCGTCATCTTCGGTTCGGGCGGCAGCAAGCAAGTCAGCGTGGCTGCCGGAACGCGCGTGCAGGATATGACCGTTGCTGCGGGCTCCTACAGCTTCAGCGGCATGAACAACCTGCGGGTGGACGGAGACCTGAGCATCAACGAGGGGGCCTCTGTCTCCTTTGACAGGCTGACCAACAACCAGACGCAGCACCTGACCGCAGACGGTAACGTGACGGCGGGCTCCACCACCATCAACAGCGGTTCCGCCACCTTCAACGGCACGGCCCACTTCACGGACGGCATGCTGATTGACGGCGGCACCACCACCTTCAACGGCGAGGTGATGGTGGACGATACGGCGGCTTCTTACGAGCTGATTATCAACCGCGGTGAGGTCGCCATCAACGGGCAGATGACCGTGAACGGCAATGTGCAGCTGGGGCATAACGAAGCCGGCGCGGCCAAGGCGAATATTCGCATCGGGGAAAACGGCTCGCTCTCCGTCGGCACGCTCAATTCCGCGTGGGGCTTCAACACCCTGACGGTGGATGGTGTGCTGAACACCGACCACATGAACCTCTCCACGGGTACCACGCAGACCATCACGGGCAGCGGCACCATCAATGCGAACCATCTGTCGGGTGCCAATAACGGCACCTACAATTTCTCGAACCTGCGCCTCAACATCGGCGCGGGCGGCATGGACGGCGGACGCCCCTTGAGCTTCACGAACATGACGCTCGGGGCACTGGAGGACTGGACGGCCAACCGCACCATTGATTTGGCGGGTGACATTGTCATTGATACCGCCAAGGTCGGCTCCGAAAGCGGCGAAGGGACCACCATCACATTGAAGGGGTTGAACGTCAGCTCTCTGACGAGCCTCACCAAGACGGGCGCAGGAACGTTGGTGCTCAGCAACAACAACGGCAACAGCGGCAGCATCATTGTAGAGAAAGGTACGCTCAAACTCGGCAGCAATCTGGCCTTGGGCAGCACCTCGGGCGAGCGTCTCATCCGTATTGACAGCGGGGCTGTACTGGATGTCAATGGCCTTGTCGGGGACACCTCCGCCTATACGGTGACCCTCAACGGCGGTACTCTCACCAACACGGGCAATGCCCAGGGCGCGGGGCAGCGTCAGGTCGTCACGGGGCTGAAACTCACGGCAGATTCCGCCGTGGAAAGCCTTGCTGACAAGGAATTCGGGCTCATTGCCAACGGGTGGGGGAATACCGGCATTGCGTTGGACTCCCACATTTTGGAAAAGACGGGTGCCGGAACTTACTACATCACCAATGCCGCCATCACCGGCAGCGGCAAATTGAAGGTGAGCGACGGTACGCTGCAATTTGACCCGAGAAGCAACGGACATCTGGATTCCGGCATTGAAATGGCGGGTGGTACGCTGGCGGGTACGGTGAAGCTCGGCGCAGGTATTGCGTTGGATATCACCCAGAGTTCGACTTTGACCGCTGCCATCCAAATGGACGGCTATACGCTGACCGTGAACAACGATGCCGTGGCAAGCGAAATGAGCGGTGCGCTCTCAGGCACGGGCAAGCTCGTGAAGACGGGTGCGCAGGACCTCACGCTGACGAACGGCTCCGCCTCCTACACGGGCGGTGCGGAAGTGAAGCAGGGCACCCTGCGTCTGAGCGGCTCTGCGGCGGGGATGATGGACCGCCTCACCTCCCTCTCCGTGGCGGAGGATGCCACGTTGCATCTCGCAACCTCGGGCTCTTTCTCGAATAAGAACTGGGATGCCTCTCAGGTGCTCGGCAACATCGAGCTGGGCAACGGCACCGACAGCATGACGGTGAACGCCACCGCTTTCTCTGCGCTGAACAGCAAGGCAACGCTCATCATCAACAAGAATGCACAGTACGACGGCAACGGCACGGGCGCCGCACCCGCCACGCTGAACAACAATCTCATCCTCCGCACCGATGCCAACCGCATCGCCCTGCACAACGTGGATGTGTTCAATGGTGACATAGCCATTGAAGGTACCGCGCTCATCGCATCGCTGCAAGGCAGCGTGAATCGCACGACCACCTTCAACGGCAGCATCAGCGGCGATACGCTGTCCGTCGGCGGCGGAGAAAGCGGCGCGTTCCAGCAGTTCTATGTGTTCTCCGGCTCCTCCGATGCTTCGGAATTGAACAAGCTGCACATCGGCAAGAGCGGCAACACCAACTGGACCAACGTGCTTGTTCAGGGGGACAACGCCTTGGCTCAGAATGTGAGCTTTGACGCCAACTGCGCGGCCGACCGAGGTCGCCTCTTCATCGAGTCTGACAACAGCATCCGCTCGCTGAACTCCGATGCCGGGGTAGGCTATGCTGCCGTCACGGAAGGTCACTCCCTCATGGTGAAGGACAGCGTTGATTTCGGCGGCATGATTGAGCTGGGCAGCACGCGCAACGCCAACGGCAACGCACTGGACGCCGCCTATGTTGCCATCAAGGGTAATAACAACGCCGTGATGCAGACGGATGGCGAGCTGACCATGGGCGCGAAGGCCGGGGTAAAGACCGCCTTCATCGCGGGTGCGGAGGGCAAGGGAACGCGCCTTGCCGGGGCTCATATCGACCTTGCCGCAGCTGTGACGCTGGAGCTTTCCGATGTGATTCTCGCTGATACGTCCAAGCTTACGGATGCCCCCGCCATGGTGGATGTGGACCATGTGACGCTGGAAGCCAACGTGGGGGTGAATGCCACGGCATTGTCCGCGCTCGCGACCGAGAAGACGCTGGTGCCCACCACGGGCGAGGATGCCCCCGTTACGCTGACGGCGGACAGCTCCGTGTATGCCATTCAGTTGGAGAATGTCTCCAACGTGCAGTTCACGGGCTCCTACCTCACCATCGCCCTGAGCGGGGTGGATATCACCACCCTGCAGGCGCACGACTGGGTGAGCATCGAGCTCTCGGGCGGTGCCTCCTTCGGCAACACGCAGAACGTCGTCGTCACCTTCGATACCTATACTGCCACGGGTTACTATGAGCAGGAGGGGGACCGCACGATGCTTTATGTGGAGTCCGAATCGCTGACGACTCCGGAGCCTGCCACGGCCACACTTTCCCTGTTGGCCCTCGCCGCCCTCGCCGTGCGGCGCCGCCGTCGCTGAGGCTCCGGCTCCTGTTGCGTCATATTTCACCCTGTGTGCCCTCAGTTTTGGCTTGCCAAACGGCGCACAGGGTGGCATGATGTCTCCCGAACAAGGCGCACAATGCGCCCCGCAACTTCGCATACCATGAAAACGCTCAAGCGATTCCTGATTGTCGGCGCCCCCGCCTCCGGTAAGGGCACTCAGTCCAATTTCCTCTCCACGACATATGACCTGAAGCCCCTTTCCACGGGTGCTCTGCTCCGCGCGGAAATCGCTGCGGGCTCTGAACTGGGTCTGGAAGCTAAGAAGTACATGGACGCCGCCATGTTCGTGCCCGATGAGGTGGTGAATGGTATCGCCGCCAAGTGGCTGGGCGAAAACAAGGAAGCCGGCTGCCTGCTCGACGGCTATCCCCGCACGGTCTCCCAGGCCGAGACGCTCGACAAGAATCTGGAAGCGATGGGTCTCGCTGTGGACATCGTGGTGTACCTCAATGTCTCCTACGAGCTCATCGAAGCCCGCATGATGAAGCGCAAGGCTTGCCCCGCCTGCGGTGAGACCACCCGCAACGGCGAGGAAATCTGCCCCAAGTGCGGCGGCAAGATGATTGTCCGCACGGACGACAACCCCGAGGCTTTCGCCAAGCGCATGAAGGACTACCAGACCCTGACCGTGCCCGTCATCGACCACTATGCCAAGCAGGGCAAGGTGGTGGAAGTCGCCGTCACGGAAGAAGGCGAGCCCGAGGCTGTCTCCGCCCGCATTGCGGAGGCGATTCGCGCCTATGCCGAGGCCTAAATCCCGAAATTAAAATCCTTCCGCCGCTCCGTTCCCCGTGGACGGAGCGGCTTTTTCGTGTGCAGAAAATCCATGGGACCCGGCGCGGGATGGATACAGTCGAATTTGCCCGTTGAAATGCAGAATCCCCTGTGCTATGATACGCTGTATGCCCACTCTGAAAGAGCTGACTGTGGAAACCCTGTCGCACCTTGCGGCATCGGGTACGGAACGCTTGCCTGTGGATGATGAGGCCCGCGGCATCCTGCGCGAGTGGATGCTTGCCGCCCGCGCCGGGAAGAAAGCGGGGCCGGGACCCGGCGGCGCTTCCTCTGCCGTTGCTTCCCCGACTGTCGTTCCTGCCGCGCCCCCGGTTGCCCCCGAACGGCAGAGCGGGGAGATGGACGTGGAAGAAAAATTGGCCTACCTCCGCAAGCGCGCGGAGAATTGGAAACCCGCCCGCGCCCTCGGCTCCCTGCGCGAGACGATGGTTTTCGCCGTGGGAAATCCGCGAGCTCGCCTCATGCTGGTGGGGGAGGCTCCGGGCTTTGATGAGGAACGTCTCCGTGAGCCTTTCGTGGGCAAGGCGGGGCAGCTGCTCAACAAGATTCTGACGGCTATGGGCATGAAGCGCGAGGAGGTGTACATCTCCAACGTGTGCAAATGGCGCCCCTCTATGGGGGAGAATCAAGGCACGGCCAATCGCGCCCCCTCGCCCGAGGAGATCGCCGCCTGTCTGCCCCTCATCATGGCGGAGATCCGCGCCGTGCGCCCCGCCTGCATCATCTGCCTCGGGGCTTCCTCTGCCAAGGGCCTCCTGCAGCGTGAACTCAGCGTCGGCTCCGCCCGCGGACAGTGGCTGGATTGCCAAGGCGTGCCCGTTCGCGTGACCTACCACCCGAGCTATCTGCTCCGCAATGAAAACCTTTCCGCCCGCCGCGCCGTGTGGGAGGACATGCTCGCCGCCATGGAGCTGCTGGGCATGCCAATCACCGAGAAACAGCGCGGGTATTTCCGCTCATGAAACGCTGCCTGCTCATCCTTGCGGCAGCTGCATTTCTGCCCGCCTGCCACCACAACGCCGCCCTCATTCGCCAAGCGAAGGAGGGAGACCCCCTCGCGCAATATGAGTACGGCCGCCGTCTGCTGACAGGGCAGAAAGGCGTGAGACATAACCCTGAACGCGCCGTGGCGTGGCTTCGCGCGGCAGCCTCGGACGGCTACGCCCCCGCACAGTCCGTGCTGGCCCTTTGCTATGAGCGCGGCATCGGTGTGGCGGCGAATGCCGGTGAGGCTAAGCGGCTTTATACCCTTGCGGCAGCACAGGGACATGCCCCTGCCTGCCAAGCCCTCATTGCTCAGGAACTGCACACGGGCAACACCGCAGGGGCGACGGGGTGGCTCCGCTCCATGGCCGAGGGCGGCAACCCTGCTGCCCAGATGCTTTATGGCAAATCCTGCCTCAGCGGAGCGTTCGGCAAAGCACGCATGAAGGATGGCGTTCGCTTCATCCGCTACGCCGCCATGCAAGGCAACGAGGAAGCCTGCCTCCTCATGGCCGATTGCTACGAAAAGGGGGAAGGCGTGCCGAAGGATGCAGCCATGGCCGAAGGTTGGAGGAAGAATGCGGAAGAATTGAAGATTTAGGATGTAAGAAATGAGAGTTGCCCCGTCGCAAGGAGGAGAGAAAATGGTCTGACATCTGCGTCAGACCATTTTCTTTGCCCGCGCACGGAGCGAGCTAAGCTCTACAATTCGCAATCCCTTACCCCAGTTTCTCCTGCCAGTAGGCGAGGCGGCGGGCGGTGTTGTCCGGGTTGGGCGCACCGGGATTGGTGCGGAGCTCCATGGCGCGGTCGAGGGAGAAGACGCTGTGCACGTCCTCTGCGTATTCGGGCGTAATCTCTTGGAACTGGGCCAGCGTGAGCATGTTGAGCGGCGTGCCGCTGCCGACTGCCACAGCCACGGCCTTGCCCACCAGCTCATGCGCCTTGCGGAAGGGTACGCCGCGGCGCACGAGGTAATCCGCGAGGTCGGTCGCGAGGAGCAGGGGGTCTGATACGGCATCCGCGCAGCGCTGCTTGTTCATCTTCATGGCGGCCAGCATCTCCGCATTCACGCGCAGGGCGAGGGAGACGGTCTCAAAGGAATCGAAGAGGGGCTCCTTGTCCTCCTGCAAGTCTCGGTTGTAGGTCAGCGGCAGGCCCTTGACAGCCACCATGACGCTCACCAGATTGCCGTACAGGCGGCCGCTCTTGCCGCGCGTCAGCTCGCAGACATCGGGGTTCTTCTTCTGCGGCATGAGGCTGGAGCCTGTGGTGTGCGCGTCGGAGAGCGTGGCGAAGCCGAACTCCGCGCTGCTCCACAGCACAAGGTCTTCGCTCAGGCGGGAGAGGTGCGTGCCGATGAGGGCGAGGCAGAAGAGGCATTCCATCACATAGTCGCGGTCGGCGATGGCATCCATGGAGTTCTCCGTCACGCCGTCGAAGCCGAGCTCAGCGGCGATGCCCGCGCGGTCGAGATTGATGGTGGAGCCCGCAATGGCACCGCTGCCCAGCGGGCAGATGTTGAGGCGGCGGCGGCAGTCGTGAAGGCGGTCCGCATCGCGTGCCAGCATCTCCACATAGGCCAGCAGATGGTGGCCCACCGTCACGGGTTGGGCGCGTTGCAGGTGCGTGTAGCCGGGGATGCGCAGCTCCGCATACTCTGCCGCCTTCATCACCAGCGCACGCTGCAGGTCATGCACCAGTTCGAGGGTCGTGTCAATCTGTGCTCGGCAGTAGAGGTGTGTGTCGGTGGCCACTTGGTCGTTGCGGGAGCGGGCGGTGTGCAGCTTGGCACCGGGTGCGCCGATGCGGCGCGTCAGTTCGCTCTCGATGTTCATGTGCACATCTTCGAGCTTCTCGCTCCATGTGAAATGGCCGGCGTCGATGTCCGCCTCGATGCTGCGCAGACCGCTCTCGATGGCGTTGAACTCCTCCTCCGTCAGCATGCCCGCCTTCAGCTGGGCACGGGCATGCGCAATGCTGCCCGCGATGTCGTGCTTGTAGAGTTTCCAATCGTAGGAGACGGATTCACCATATCGGAGCACGAGCTCCGCCGTGGGTTGAGAAAAACGACCTGACCACATCATAACGCGGGCATTCTACCGCAAGAAGCCGCTCCGTGCAAGCGGTTTTCTCTCTTTTCCTGATTGACTTTCGCGGATAAATAGCGCATGATGGGGAGCATGAAACACGCCTCTCTTCTTCTCGCCGCCGCCTGTCTGTTGACTCCGCTGCCTCTCGTCGCTCAGGATGAGTTGGATGACATCGTTGCGGAAAATGAAGCCGCTCCCGCCAAGCCTAAGGCAAAGGCGGCCAAGGGCGGTGCCCAAACACCCGCCCAGAAAAAGGCTGCGGCCAAACTCCGCAAGGCGGAGCTCGCCAAGAAGCAGTTTGAGAAGAGCGAGAAGGCTCGCGCTAAGGTGAAAATCAAGTGGGAAAGCTCCGATAAAAAAGCCTTCAAGGAGGCGGCCAAGTACAACCTGCCCGTGTGGGTGCTTTACACGGATCCCTCCACCTGCCCCTACTGCGTGAGACTGGACAACGAAATCATTTTCTCTAAGGAGTTCAAGAAGGCGACGGGGGCTTTCATCGGCTACCGCTCCTCCTCCCCGCTGCCGCAGTACGGCTGCAGCGGCGGCAAACCCATGGGTGCCCTTTTCACGCCTGATAAGAAGAACCTCGGCACGCTGGCCTACACCCCCAATCAGGGCCCTGCCGGCTATCTGGATATCATCCGCAGGGCGGGCGACGGTATTCTGAAGACGGCCAAGGACAAGATTGAGTCCGACATTCAGGAGGCTCAGGCCGAGGTGGAAGCGGCTGAGGAACCCGCAGCAGAAGAGGAATAAAGCCCGCCTCCATGCCGAGCCCTTGGCAGATTCGCGCCGCGCGGGAGGCCGACCTCCCCGCGCTGCTGGCCATCTACAACCACGCCGTGGAAACGAGCGTGGTCACCTTCGACTTGGAGCCCCGCACGGCAGCGGCGGGGCATGCATGGCTGGCGGCCCACACGGGGCGGCACCCGCTCTTGGTGGCAGAGCTCGCGGACGGCACTGTGGCGGGCTATGCGAGCCTGTCGCCCTACCGCCCCATGCCCGCGTATGACTCCACGGCAGAGCTTTCCCTCTACATCCACCCCGTCTATCAGCGGCGGGGGCTGGGGCGTGCGCTGGCGGAGCACCTTCTCGCTGTTGCGCGGGCGGATGCTCGGCTGCATCTCATCGTCTCCGTTATCACCGCTTCTCACGCTGTGAGCATTGCGCTGCACGAAAAGCTCGGCTTCCGCTGCTGCGGTACCTTGCACGAAGCGGGCCTGAAGTTCGGGAGCTACCACGATGTCGTGCATTACGAACTGCGGGTGTGAGGTCGACAAATCGCGGATTTGTCGGGATGTACGATGTACATCGTACTTCGTACATTCAGTTCGACAAACTGCTCATTTGTCAATCTTGTCACCATGCGAGTTTTTCCTTGCCAAACGGGGGGTGGCAGAGTATCATCTCACGCGTGCGCCGCATGGACTGTGCCCTGCGGACGTGCCATCACGAACATTTAACCACCACATTTTCCCTGCCATGGAACTGATTTCTGATTGTGTTGCCGCCCTTCAGCCCTCCCTCACGTTGGCCGTGACGAACAAAGCCAAGGAGATGAAGGCCCGCGGTGAGCAGGTGTTCGGTCTTGCCGGCGGTGAGCCTGACAAGGACACCCCCGATAACATCAAGCAGGCCGCCATTAAGGCTCTGACCGAAGGCCAGACCAAGTACACCCCCTCCGTCGGTCTGCCCGCTCTGCGTCAGGCCATCTGCGACAAACTCAAGCGCGACAACAATCTCGACTACAACATCAACCAGATTTGCGTGACCAGCGGTGCCAAGCCCGCCGAGTACGAGGCCCTGCGCGCCTGCATCAACCCCGGCGACGAGGTCATCATCCCCGCCCCCTACTGGGTGAGCTACCCCTCCATGGTGGAGCTCTGCGGCGGCGTGCCCGTCATCGTGCCCACCACGCCTGAGAGCGGCTGGAAGATTACGCCTGAGCAGTTTGAGGACGCCATGACGCCCCGCACCAAGATGATTATCATCACCTCCCCCCACAACCCCACCGGCACCGTCTACACGGAGGCCGAGCTGCGTGCGCTGGGCGAGGTCGCCGTGGCGGAGGACATCCTCATCATGTCCGATGAGATCTACGAATACCTCAGCTACGATGAGTCCATGCCCCACGTCTCCATGGCCTCTCTGAGCAAGGAGATTTACGACCTGACCATCACCATCAACGGCTTCTCCAAGGGCTACGCCATGACCGGTTGGCGCCTCGGCTACTCCGCTGCCCCCGAGCACATCGCGAAGTACATCAAGCTCATTCAGGACCACACCGCCTCCAACACCACGACCTTCGCGCAGTACGGCGCCATCGAGGCTCTCACGGGCGACCAGTCCTTCATCACCGATCTGAAGGAGGAGTACGACTTCCGCCGCCAGTATGTCTACCAGCGCCTCTGCGCTATGCCCAAGATTAAGGTGGTGGAACCCAAGGGTGCTTTCTACTTCTTCATCGACACCACGGAGCTGGGTATTCCCTCTCTGGAACTCTGCGACCAGCTGCTGGAGCGCTACAAGGTGGCTGCCGTTCCCGGCATTGCCTTCGGCTACGACAACGGCATCCGCATCTCCTACTGCACCTCTCTGGACGTGCTCAAGGAAGGCCTTGACCGCCTCGAGGACTTCTGCAAGAAGCACTGAGGAAATGCATCAATCAGGAAGTAAGCGCACCTGATGGTGCGAAGTCCTGAAAAAAACTCGGTCTGACGCTTGCGCCGGACCGAGTTTTTTTATTCCGCAGCATCCTTGTTTGGGGGTATCCGTAGGCGAAGACGGGAGCCGCTTAACTTTCAGATAAATCCCCCCCCCTCCTTAATCGCTGCCGTGGAGGCAAAGGGTGATGAGAACGCACAGGAGCGGCGAGAGAATGACAAGCGTGAGCCCGGTGTTGAAAAAAATCCCGCCGCCGAAAGCCGTAAACGCAGGCAGGAACAAAGGAAAGCATCAATAGGAATTCCCCGATGATAAAGGGGAAAGAAAAAAAATGTCCTGAATGCTCCCCGGAAGATTGACCTGAATCAGCAGTAAGGCGTAGATACAGGCAGAGATGATGAGCGCTATCATGGTGTGGGGCGGCAATCAGCCGCGCGGGTAGCTGCTCGCGGGCTTCCGGATTTCGGCGCGTCGGCCGCGGGTGTTCAGGTGGTTCACGATGCCGCGACCGATGGCTTCCGCATAGCGGACGGCGTTGGCGTGTTTGCCGAGGAAGGCGGCGTGCTCGGGGTTGGAGAGGAAGGCGGATTCCGTGATGACGGCGGGCACGTAGCTCTCGTTGCAGGCGTTGAGCCAGTCGCCGCCGCCGCGCCGGCCGTTGTCGCGGATGATGATGCCGCAGGTCTCACCGTGGTTGGGCATGCCGTGGTCAAAGATGCTCGCGTTCATTTCGGCGGCGAGGGCTTCCGCCAGCGAGGTGCCGACGCTGTTGCAATACATGGCTCCCTTGGTGTAGACCTGCCAGTCGTCCGTGCGGCTGTTGTGGTGCAGGAAGACCACGCAGGCGGGCTTTTGGTCCAGCGCCCAGTTGACGGAGAGCATGCCGACGGCGATGCGGTGTGGGTGCTGCGTGCTGCGGTAGATGGCCCCGGGTTCGGGCGTCTTTACATGGTGGACACCGGCCTCCCGCGCCGCTTTGGCCAGCGCGGCATCGGCGGGCATATCCGCGCGGTTGCAGATGCGGACCTCGTAGCCCGCCTGCTCGATGACTCTCTTGGTGTAAATCGCGTAGCGGTACCAGAACTCGCATTCCTCGATGGCGCCGTAGCGGGCATCGGGTGTGCGGGCTCCCTGACCGCCGAGGCCGGGTTTGTACCAGTGCCCGATGTCGAGCACGACGACGCGGCTGTCGCGCACCTGCGCCCGCATCTGCTGTTGCATGCAGGTGCAGAGCAGGGGCATCAGTAACAGGAGCAGAAGAAGGCGGAATGCAGACATGGAATCAGAAAATTATTCGAGCGGCAGTTCTCCTTGGCCGCTGCGCCCGGTTTTCAGGCCGAGCTTGGCGTAGGCGGCGGGCATGGCCTCGCGCCCGCGCGGCGTGCGGCGGATGTAGCCCTGCATGATGAGGAAGGGCTCGTGGACGTCCTCGATGGTGGATTCGTCCTCGCCCACGGCAACGGCGAGGGAGGAAAGCCCCACGGGACCGCCGTTGAACTTCACAATCATGGTTTCCAGCAGGCGCTTGTCCATCTCATCGAGACCATCGTCGTCGATGTCAATCATGTCCAGCGCAGCCTGTGCCACCTCGGCGGTGATGCGGCCGTCCGCCTTCACCTGCGCGAAGTCGCGCACCCAGCGGAGCAGGGAGTTCGCCACGCGGGGGGTGCCGCGGCTGCGGCGGGCGATGGCGAGCGCACCCTCGCGCACGATGTCGATGCCCAGAATGCCCGCTGAGCGGTGCAGGATTTGGCAGAGCTCGTCCGCGGAGTAGTAGTCGAGGCGGTTCACCAGCCCGAAGCGCGAGCGCAGAGGCCCCGTCAGCATGCCCGCGCGGGTGGTGGCCCCCACCAGCGTGAACTTCGGCAGATTGAGCTGGATGGAGCGGGCATTGGGGCCTTGGTCGATGATGATGTCGAGGCGGAAATCCTCCATCGCGGGGTACAGGTACTCCTCGATGGCGGGGTGCAGGCGGTGAATCTCGTCGATGAAGAGCACGTCGCCCTTTTCCACGTTGGTGAGGATGCCGGCCAAATCGCCCGCTTTCTCAATCTGCGGGCCGCTGGTGGTGTGCAGCTTGTGCCCCACGGCGTTGGCGATGATGTTGGCGAGCGTCGTCTTGCCGAGCCCGGGCGGGCCGCTGAGCAGCACATGGTCGAGCACGTCGCCGCGCATCTTCGCCGCCTGCACCATGAGCAGCAGGCGTTCTTTCACCTTCTCCTGCCCGCAGAACTCATTAAAGGCGGGCGGGCGCAACGAGACATCGAAGCTCGTTGTCGGGGCATCCGTCATGCGGGAATAGAGAGAATCACTCATAAAGTCCGAAGTCCGAATTCAGAAGTCCGAAGGTATGTTGCGCCCTTCGGACTTCTTGGGGCGGGCAGAGCCCGCGGGAATTAGTACACGTCTTTCTGGTAACGCTTGGCGGCCTTCATGTCGGCGAGGTAGGCGACGGCCTCTTCCTCGGACTTGTTGCCGTACTTGGCGATGATGGCGAGCAGGGCGGCTTCCACGTCCTTGGCCATGCGGTTGGCATCGCCGCACATGTAGAAGGCGGCACCCTTCTCAAGCCACTGCCAGACTTCCTCACCGGCCTGCTCCATGAGGTGCTGGACGTAAATCTTGTATTCCTGATCGCGGCTCCACGCCACGGAGAGCTTCAGCTTGCCGCTGTTCACGAGGGCTTCGAGCTCGTCCTCGTAGCAGCCGTCGGTGGCCTTGTAGGGGTTGCCGAAGAAGAACCACATGCCGCCCGTGGCGTTGTCGTGCACGCGCTGCTGCATGAAGGCGCGGAAGGGGGCGATACCTGTGCCGGGGCCGACCATGATGATGGGCGTGGCACCGTCCTCGGGCAGGCGGAAGTTCTTGTTGCTGTGGACAAAGACCTTCACTTTGTCCCCGGCCTTCACGCGGTCGGCCATGAAGGTGGAGCACACGCCGTTGCGCTTGCGCGTCGTGCCCGTCTTGGGCGTGTAGCGCACGGCACCCACGCAGAGGGACACCTGGCCGGGCACCGCATCGGGGCTGCTGGCGATGGAGTACAGGCGGGCGTTCATCTTGCCGAGGATGGCGGTGAAGGCGGCGGCATCGGCAAACTTGGCGGTCATCTCGGGGTCTTCCGCAAGGTCGAGCAGGTCGCGGCCCCAGCAGAAGTCCTTGAGGGCGTCCTTGTCAGCAAGGATGGCGGCGAGCTTCTCGCTGTTCGCCACGGCGTTCCACTTGGTGAGCACGCCCTTCTTGAGACCCGTGATATCGTAGGTGGTGATGAGCGCCTCGCGCAGGGTGGCGCTGCTGCCGTCGGGCAGGGTGACTGTCTCCGCGGGGTCGAGGGAGAGGGCGGCGATGAGCGCATCGACCAGCGCGGGGTCGTTGTTCGGCAGCACGCCGAGGGCGTCACCCGTGGTGTAGGTCAGGCCGGAACCTTCCAGAGAGTAGTCGATGTGGATGGTCTCCTTGGCGCTGCCGGGCTTCGTGACGGGGCGGACTCCCAGCACGGTGGCGGGGAACGGGTTCTTCATGCTGTAAGGTTCCATGGTGGTAAGAAAGGAAATTGTTACGTTCAGTCTGCGCCTTCGCGCACGGAATGTCAAGAAGAAAAGCCTTCAGTCAATGCGTATGCGCGTGCGCGTCCGGCGCGTCAGCTCGCATAGCTTTTCTCTTGCGGCGCGGTGTGGAATGTGCTAGAGTGGGCTCTATGAAACTGTTTGAGCTCGTTCTGGCCGCCGCAACAGTGGCTCTGCTGCCTGTCGCACAGGCGGAAATCGCCGACCCCGCTCCCGCCAAGGAAGCCTTAGCGCAGATGGCGAAGGATAATGCCGAGGATTTGTACCCCGTGGTGGCAGCTGTGTTGGATGCGGGTGGCAGTGTTGAGGATTTTGAGCCCTTCATGCGCTCCGCTGCCAAGGAGGGGGCCCCCGCTGCACGGCTATGGGTGGCGCAGATTGAGTTGGAAAAACTGGTAGCCAAGGGGGGGGATGCCGTGATGGCCGATGAAGCTGTTCTCGCCTGCAAGTCGTTGGAGGCCGCAGCAAAGGATGGCTATGTCCCCGCGCTGCTGGTGCAGTCCCACATGGCGGGGGCCGGTATCGGTCGTCGCCCCAGCGAGAAGGAAGGCCTGCGTTTGCTGACAGAGGCTTGCAAGGCCGGCAGCGTGCGGGCCCGCGCAGCCTACCTGCTGGTGAGCGGTCGCCTGAATGCGGGCGATTGGACTCTGCCCGAGGTGGCCTCTGAGCTGGAGAAGAACAATTATTATCTGGAGGAGATTATCGCCTCTCTCTACGGCGCAGAGGACGAAGCCCGCACGTGGTATGAAAAAGCGGCGGAGCACGGCAGTGCCCGTGCCGCCTATGTGCTCTCCCAGACATACGAGGAGACCATCCCCGAGGACAAAGCCGCGGCCTATCTGAAACTCGCCGCCGACCGACATCTGCCGGAGGCTCTCGCCGCCGTCAGTATGCTGGAAATCAACGGCGATGGTAAGCTTTTCCCCGTCAATCGCGAGCAGGGCATGCGCAAGTTGCAGGCGGCCCTCATGCTCGGCTACCAGCCCGCCGCCGTCACGCTCGCCTCGCTGTATATGGCGGAGCCGGACAAGCACAGCGCGGAGAGTGTGCTGGCTCTCTATAAAAATGCGGCGGAGCAGGGCGATGCCCGTGCCATGGTGGCCTATGCCTATTGCATCGCCACGGGGCGCGGCTGCGAGGCCGATGCCGCCAAGGGCCGCGAGATGCTGAAAACGCTTGCCTTCAACGGCATGCCTTACGCCTCCATGGCGCTGGCTGATTTGTACTTCAACGGCGTGGGGGAAGCGCCCGATGTGCGAGCCGCAGTCAATGCGCTCGGCGAGGCCGCCTCCGCAGGTGTGCCCCAGTGCTACACGCTCATGGCCGCCCTCACCGCGCTGGGTACGGAGGCGTCCAAGGGTGACGAACGCCGCGCGGAATCCTTCCTGCGCATGGCGGAGGAGAATCATGAACAGAACCCCCGCGAGTTCTACCAATCCCTGCTCGCGGACAAGGTCTGGCATTTCCTGCCCCCCGCCGCCAAGTGAAATTATTTATCAAAATATAAATAAATCGCCTCTTCTCGTGCGCTTTCTCAGGTGAAGGGACGCTCGATGTTGTTCTTTCTCTTAACCTTCAGCACGTTTCCGACCATGAAAAAGATTCTCTTTTCCCTCCTGCTCGCACTGATGGCGCTCGTGATGGTCTGCGGCAATCGCGCGGAAGCCCGTGTGGCCGTCAGCATCAATGTGGGCTGCCCCCGCGTTTGCATGCCCTGTCCGCCGCGGTACTACTGTCCGCCGCCCTGTCCGCCGCGATACTGCGCCCCGTGCCCGCCGCCGTACTATGCGCCGCCTGCTCATTGCCATGTGCACCGCCCGCACATTCACTATTCTTATCCTAACCACGGCGGGCATCATGCCCCGCATCGCGCACCCCGCGGGCATGCGCATCGGCGTTGAGATATCGCCATACCAAACAGGGCGGACACCGAGAGGTGTCCGCCCTGTTGTTTTATTCCTGTGCCTGCTTTTGAGCGCGGCGAAATTGGCGAGGTTCCTGCGGATGGTCATCCGCCCAGAGGCCGAGCCGTTCGGCACGTGCTTGTTTCTCCGCCTTGGCCAGTTCCGTTTCATCGGCGGCGTAGTAGGCGTAGTGCCAAGCGAAACCTCCCTTCACAAGCTCCAGATTGATGTTGCGCCCCTTGCGGAAAATGGTGGCGAGGTCGCGACTGTAGCCGTCTCGACCTTCGCTGCTTTCCTTCGCCTCCTCACGGAATCGCAGCAACACGCCCTTGTGCTCGATGAGACGCGCCAGCTTGTGTGTGGCCTCTGCGCCGAAGGCTTGTCCCTTTTCGGGGGCATCGATGCCCCAGAGTCGGATTTTGATGTTGTCCACCGCTCCGGTCTCACGGAAGATGATGGTATCGCCGTCCAGCACTTTCAGGCAGATACCCTCCTTTTCTGCGGCGGGTGCGCCCGATTTCGGCGTGAGCGTGGCCCACATCCCGCGCTTGGCTGCAATGGCCTCGGCTTCCTCCGCTGAGAAATCCGCTGCCCCGGCATAGCGGTAGTGGAAGCGTGCCCACCCCTGCTGCACCATGGCGCGGTTGACCTCCGTCCCCTCACAGCGCAGCAGGCAGACATCCCGACCGAAGCGGTCGGTCCTAATATTTTCCGCTTGCAGGAGTTTGCCTTCAATCATGGCGGCGAGGGCGGCGGAGGCCTCATCATAGTATGGTTCGCCCTTTTCGGGCGCACTCACCGCGGCCAACTGCATCGTGTGCCGTTTCTGTTGCCCGTCCCGGCAAACCAGAATCGTGTCGCCGTCAATCACGTGAACGCAGCGGTAGGGAAGGAGAGAGGGGCACATTGGTGAATCAGTGTCGTTTCAGAAAGGATTCTATGCGTTTGCCGACATTGTCGCGGTGGTTTTCGTAGAAGAAGATGGGGTCGTACACATGGAACACGCCGCCGCCGAAGAGCATGAGTTTCCCGGGAATCTCTGCGCCCTCGGCAAAGAGGGGATTGAGCGTGCCGCGCACGGGGTTGATGACCGCACCGCAGAAGCTCGGCCGGGCAGGGGCGGCGAGGTCGGTAATGGTGAAGCGTGCGCCCTTGTTAGCCTCTGCGGGGGCCGGGGTGGCATCCGTGCGCCAGTTGAGCGGGTTGATGCAATGGGCACGCACCCCGGGCGGCACGAGGAAGGACGCCGTGACGGAGCTCTCTTCCGTGTTCCATGCGATGAAGACGCCCGTGTCCGTCTCTCCCTGTGCGGGGCGGAGGTAGGGGGCTTCCGCCGTGTCGCGCTCCGTCACGCACCAGCCGATGAGGTAGGCCGCCACCATGCGGGAACGCAGTGTTTCATCCGCCAGCACATCTTTGATGAGGTGCAGGCATTGCTCGCTGCCTTGGCTGAAGCCCGCCAGTATATAAGGCCGCCCGCCGTTGTCGTGCTCCAAGTAATACAAAAAGGCTTTTTTGACGTCGGAATAGGCGATTTCCTGCGCCCCGGGCTTGCCGTAATGCGGCAGGGATTTCTGGCGGTAGTAGGGCGCGAAGAAGCGGGCGTGCTCATCGTAGAGGCTCTTTTCCATATCAACCGCTTTTTTGAAGGCAGTGCGCTCGTTTTCATCGTTCACGTCCATGTTGTCCACACGGCGCATGCAGGTTGTCGGGCATACAAAGAAGACGTCCGCGGGCTGCTCCGCCGTGGGCTCGCTGTTCTCGCGGTAGACCCAGAGGCGGGCCTCCTCGTAGTCCTGTTCAGGCAGACCTTCGGCCATAACGATACCGACCAAGAGTACCGCCATCATCAGGCACACCGCAAAACCTTTGTTGAGATAGTCCCTCACGGCGGCAATCCTAACACAACGGGAAACGGATGACAAAATGTTTTTTGCGTTGCGTCTGCATGACGTTTCACGCGCTTCTTTCTGTTTGCATTTGTGAGGGCTCTATGTTAAGATCGGACCATGAAGAAGTCATTCGTCATTCTTACCGCTCTGTCGTTGACTCCGCTTTGCGGGGCTCAGAATCCCGAAGTCGTCCCCATGCCTGCGGAGATGGCGGCTGCCGTCGGCCTCGCACAGCAGGAGGCGGACATTTGTTCCGCATTGTCGCTGCTGCCGCAGGACACGGAGTCCTATCTGGCTCTCGGCAATCTGCCCGGCTATGCGGCACTTGCGGGGATGCCTGCGGAAGCTCTCGGCGAGGCGTCCGTCGCGGAGAGCGCGGCCGTTGCTTTCGGCAGCGGCACGGCGCAGATGCTGCGTCAGACTCTTCCTCTGTATCGTGTCCTGGTCGCGTCCGAATCTCTGTCCGATTTGGCCTCGGGCTGGGCGAATGTCGCCACGGAACAGGCCGCAGCGGTGATTAAGACGCAGGAAGAGCAGCAGTCTCAGGAGGCCGTGGATAAGATGATTGAAACCCTCGCCTCTTGGCACACCGCGCCTGTATATGCCGTGGTAACGGTGCGCGAGGAAGGCCGCGAGATGCTCCCCGCTCTGCAACAGATGGTGTTGGCGGCGCTGACGGAGGAGGAAGGCGCCGAAGCCGTGGAGCAGGGTGCTTGGAAGGGCGCTCGTTTCCGTCTGCCCGAGGAGGAGATTCAGGCGGTGCTGGCGGGGAAAGAGCTGACAGCTCTGCAGAAAGCAAAGCTGGAGGCCTCTCTCCGCAAGCTGCAGTTGCAGGTTGTTGTGATGGTGCGTGACCATGCGCTGGTGGTGGCTCTCTGCGCTGACCCCGCTGAGCTGAATCTGCCTGATGCCCCTGCCGCATCCGTAGCAGCGGGTGAGAAAGCCGCTTTCCTGAAAGCGCAGCCCAACCCGCTGGCCGCAGCCTATATGTCGGCAGACCTCGGCAATGTCTGCCGTGAGCTCAACATGCAGTCGATGCAGGGCTTGGCCGGGTTTGTGACCGGGGTCTTCAAGACCTTGGGCGCCGAAAATGCTTCCCCTGTGTATCAACAGGCCGCAGCGGCAGTGAGCACGCTCATGGAGCAGATGCAGAAACAGAATCCTGCCGCGGATGCCCCCTCCACTCTCCTGATGTGGGAGGACGGCGACTTGCACCTTGACCTCGCGGGCGATGCGAATGGTGCCCGTTTCGTTGCAGCGGAATCCGTCTCACTGCCGAGCTCGGACAAGACCTTCTTCACCTTCACCTGTGACCCGGTGACGGGCACGCGCACCTGCGACGGCGCCATGCTGCTGAATGCGTGCGAAACGCTGGTGAATGGTTTGGCCGCCACCCTTACGGAGGAAAGCAGAGCGCAGGTGCAGGGCGCCATGGCGCAGTACCACCTCTTCGATTCCGAGAAGGAAACCCTCGTTTCCGCTTGCGAGGCGTGGAAGTCCGCCTTCTCGGGCAGCTTTTCCTTCGTGGCGGATGCGGCGGGCAGCGTCCCTGCCTCCCTCCTGGGCGGTTCCCCTGCGGAGAGCGTGATGGTGCCCCGCGTGGCGATGAACCTCGGTGTGGCGCAGCGCGCCGACATCGAGAAGGGGCGCAGTCTCTTCATGCAGGCCGTGAAGCAGGGCATGGCAAAGGTCGGCGCGGATGAGTCCGTGCTCGACAGCGTCCCCATGGCGGAAACCAAGGCGGACAATGCCACGCTCTACTCCCTCGCGCTGCCCATGTGCTGCCCCGGATTCTCCCCCACCGTGGCGGTGACGGATAAGACATGGTCCCTCAGCTCCTCCGTGGAGCTGGCGACGGCGGTGGCGAAGAGCCCCGTTGCCCCCGCTGCCGCAGAGGGCAAGGCCACCTTCTGCTTCTCCCCCGCCCCCGTGGCCGAGCTGCTGAAAGCCGCCGCCGCGATGGATGCCGAAAACGAGGACCTCGCGGATGCCGCCGCCACTGCTGATGCGGTCTCTTCCGTCATCTCCTCCGTCTCCGGCACCGCCACCACCACGCCGGATGACCTCTTCCGCCTGCACGTGGACGTGATGCTCAAGCACTGAACCACGCGCTGACTCTCAGTCTCAAACGCCCCGCGCCGGAAAATATCGGCGTGGGGCGTTTTTCGACTTGCACCCCTGCGGGGGCTGTGCTACGCTCGCCCTTGCTATGGAATCCGATTCTCCTCACCTAAGGGGTTCGCTCATCGTCTTTGAAGGCATCGACGGCACGGGCAAATCCACCCAGATTCAGTTGCTCGCCAAGTATCTGCGGGCGCATAACATCGATGTCATCACGGACTTTGAGCCCACGCGCGGGCCTTGGGGCATGAAGGTGCGCAACGCTGCACTCTCCGGCACCCGACTCAGCCCGGAGGAGGAAATCGACTGCCTGTTGCAGGATCGGCGCGAGCACGTCCGCGACCTCATCGAGCCCGCCTTGGCGGAGGGTAAGTGGGTGCTGCTGGACCGCTACTACCTCTCCATGATGGCCTACCAGGGGGCAACGGGGGCGAACCCCGAGCAAATCCGCGAGTGGAACGAGGCCTTCGCCGTCATCCCCGACGTGGCCTTCTGGCTGGACATTCCCGTGGAGACGGCTCTCGCCCGCATGAACGCCCGCGGCAACGCCCGCGATGCCTTCGAGAACGAACCCTTCCTCAACGCCTGCGCCGCCATCTATTCCTCCATGGAGATGCCGTGGCTGCACCGCATCGAGGCAGATGGTGAGATTGCCGAAACCCAACAGCGCATCCGCGAAATCATCCGGGAAGAACTCGGTATCTGAACTTCTTGCGGAGGGTGGGGACTTTATTCCTTGACTATTCCGCGCCTTTCCTCTATCATGTTATCGCAAGCAGGACGTGAATGAACACGCCCCGAACCCTTTTTCTTTATGTCCGCACAACCGAATCTTCTCGCACAGGTACGCCGCCATCTGATCGAACAGAAGGAGGATTACCAGTGGATTACCATGGGCCCTGACAGCGAGAAAATCGGTCTCGCTTACCTGCCGATGACGGCGGGCGAGTTCCCGTGTTCCTTCATGTTTACGGAGCTCAAAGAGCCATGCAGTCTCGTGTTTGATGTCAACTTCGCCTACCGCATCGCGCCGGAGGACCGCGCGGAGGTGGCCATGCTGCTGCTCACGCTCAACGCCAACCTGCCGGAGGGGCAGCTCCTGCTGGATTCCGCGACCGGGCTGGTCTACTACCGCCTCAAATTTGTGGTGGATGACCTCGCCATCAGCGACGACGAAATCCTCAACCGCGTGCGGCACATGGAAGCCGTCGGTCTCTCCATGGCGCACACCTACCCGCGCATCATCACCCAAGAATTCCCTCCTGCCTTCTGACCCCCTTTCTCCGCCAACTACCGACCTCATCTATTAACCCGAACCCCACCAAACGAAAAAATGTCTCTTGAAAAACCCTTGGAAGGCAAAGTCGGCATCGTGACCGGCGTCGCCAATCACCGCAGCATCGCCTTCGGTATCGCCAAAGCCTGGCATGCCGCAGGCGCCAAGCTTATCTTCAACTATCAGGGTGAGCGCCTTAAGGACGGCGTCATCAAGCTCGTGAAGGAAACCTTCGGTGAAGACACCCCCATCTGCAACCTCGATGTCTCCAGCGATGAATCTATCGACGAATTCTTCTCCTTCGTTGCGCAGCACACCGACCGCGTGGACATGCTGTTGCACGCCATTGCCTTCGCCCCCAAGGCGCCCGGCACGCTGGACGGCCACTTCTCCGACATCCCCCGCGACGCGTGGAATCTTTCCCTTCAGATTTCCGCATACTCCCTCATCGCGCTTTCCCGCGCCGTTGCCCCGCTCATGACGGAGGGCGGCTCCATCACCGCGCTGACCTACTACGCCAGCCAGAAAGTGGTGCCGAACTACAACCTCATGGCCGTTTCCAAAGCCGCGCTGGAGACCAGCTGCAAGTACCTCGCCTTCGACCTCGGCCGTCGCGAAAAGCCCATCCGCGTCAACTGCATCTCCGCCGGTCCCGTCCAGACGCTGGCCGCTCGCGGCGTCTCCGGCTTCACGGGCATGTTCAAGGTCTACGGTGAACGCAGCCCGCTGCAGCGCTCCTGCACGCTGGAAGAACTCGGCGCTACCGCCACCTACCTTGCGAGCGACGGCGCCGCCTCCGTGACGGGGCAGGTGCTCTACGTGGACGGCGGTTACGAAATCGTCGGCATGTAAATGAGAATTACAATTTACAAATTACAAATTACAAATTGAAAATTCGTGCGGCTATCGCCGCGAGTTTTAAAAACAGGCATCTGACATGCTGTCAGATGCCTGTTCCGCATTCATCGGCGGATGATGAGCAAAATCCCGCCCAGAATGAGCAGCACGCCGATGATGATGGGGAGCGTCAGCGTTTCGCCGAAGACGGCGACGCCGATAGCGATGGCGACGAGCGGTTCCGCCGAGCCGAGGATGGAGAGTCGGACGGCGCCGATGCAGTGCAGGGCACGCGTAAAGGTCTCCAGCGAGACAATAGTGGGGATGAGGGCGATGGCCAGCAGACAACCCCAGTGTAGCGGGGCGGAGGGGAGTTGAATGCCCCCTTCGATGGCGAGTTTCACGGCAAAGAGCCCCATGCTCGCAAGCATCACATAGAAGGTGAGCACCTCGGCACGTAGCTCGCGCACGGGGCGGATGTGGCGCACACCGAGGATGTAGAAGGCATAGAATGCCGCCGAGGCCAGTGACCACAGCACGCCGCGGATATCCAATGGCGCATCTCCCCCGCCGCGGTAGAGCAGGGCGATGCCCGAGGTCGTGGCGAGGAGCGCGAGCAGAAGGCGCAAAGAAAGTTTTTCCCTGAAGAAGCACACGGAGAGCAGTGTCACCATGGCGGGGTACACAAAGAGGATGGTGCAGGCCAGCCCGCCGTCGATGTAGAGGAAGGCGGAATAGAGCGCGAGCGAGGAGGCGCCGAAGAACAGCCCCATCACCGCCACGGGTAGCCACGCCGCCCGGGGCAGGGCAAGCGACACTTTTTTGATGCCCGCAGCAAGAATCACGTACAACGGCAACGCCAGCAGATAACGTTGGAAAAGCACGGAGCTCACGCCCACCCCCGCATGTAGCAGGGGCAGGGAGAAGAGCGGGTTGGTGGCATAGCATACATTGGCCAACAGCCCCAGCGCGTAGCCGCCGACTACTCCTTGCCCTGTTTGTTCTGCTGTTTTTGCCATATCCGCGCCATTCTATCACGCGAAAAATTGCTGTCAAGTGACATGAAATCCGTTTTTTTAACGAAAAAGTGCTTGCCTTTTCCGAAAGAAGAGAGTAAACTCGCCGCACACCACATGGGCAGGTGTCTGAGTGGTCGAAAGAGCACGATTGGAAATCGTGTGTACGTCAAAAGCGTACCGAGGGTTCGAATCCCTCCCTGTCCGTCTCGAGAATCCGCATCGGAAACGATGCGGATTCTTTTTGTTTTGGCTTGATTTCGCGGCGTGAATGCGCTATAAGAGCCGCACCAACCCCTATCAGACCTATGAATCGAGAATGGAGTGCCGAAGAATTGGCTCACGGAGAAGAGCTGTATCGCCGTTGGGACGGGCTCATTTGGAGTATCGAGCGTGAACCCGACATTGCCTTGCTGAAAGAGGCCATGCTTTGCGGGTGTGCGGATGCGGCGGAGAGTTTACAGGAATGTTGCTCTGCGGAGGACTTGACGGAATCGGAGTGGGACTGCTGCTATGAGCTGGCTCCCGATTCGGATACGGCCTATGTACTCGGAGATTATCATGACGAAGAAGGGCGTGTTGAACTCGCCGTGAAGTGGTGGCGTCGCGCGGCACAGGCGGGGCACACGGAGGCTCAGTATTGTCTTGCGTTGCAATATGAAGATGGCATCGGGGTGGCTCAGGATTGGGGGTGGGCGCTCTTCTGGTATCAAAAGGCAGCCGACGCTGAAGAGACCCGTGCATGGTGCAATTTGGGCATATGTTACAAAGAAGGCAAGGGTGTAGACAAAGATGAAAAGAAAGCCTATCGGCTGACGAAGTTGGCTGCCGAAGCAGGAAACGCTAACGCTTGTTACAATCTGGGTAACATGTATCGTTTGGGAAAGTGTGTTCGAAAGAATTATAAAAAGGCGTTTCACTATTTTCAAGTCGCCGTTGATAAAGGTCATGTCTTCGCCTTGACGAACCTCGGCTACTGCTACCATTGGGGCTATGGTTGCGAGGTGAATGATGAAAAAGCCGTGGATCTTTTCCGCCGAGCTATAGCGGCGGGGGATAGGGATTGCTCGGCGTTCAATCTGGCTCATCGCTACCGCAAAGGTGAAGGTGTGGAACAGGATTATGCTCAGGCGTGGAAGTATTTCCGCATGGCCGTGGCTCATGGTTACGTCCATGCTTACCGCGCTATGGGTTATATGGCTCTCAACGGCCAAGGCATGCCGAAGAAAGATGCGGCAAAGGCGGTGCGCTATTTCCGCAAGGGGGTGAAAGCGGGAGACCGCAAATATTGCCACGCATGGCTGGCGCGCTGCTATGAGCAGGGGCTCGGCGTGAAAAAGAACATCCGCAAAGCCTACGAGCACTTGCGGGAGGCTCTGGCGGCGGGCTATGATGAGAAACGCCGCATCAAGCGCATCACCGCCAAGGCCGCGGCCGCTGGGCTTGTGCCGTGAACGCGTTTTCAGAGTTTGACTTTGCTCTGTTTTTTTGCTCTAATAGCGGCGTGCCCGAGATGCCTGTCAGCTACATGTTCTTCGGCAGCGACGAGGGCGCTGCCGCCGCCGCCGCATCGAAGAAATTCGCGGAACTCAGCGAGGGTTCCGACGGCTGGGGCAACGAGCAGATTGACGGCGCCGCCGCCACGGTGGACGAGGCTCTGAGCATCATCGAGCGCGTTATCTCCGGCCTGCAGATGATGAACATGTTCGGCGGTCGCAAGGTGATTTGGCTGAAGGGGGCGACCTTCCTCGGCGATTCTCCGCAGGGTGCGCGCAGCGAGGAGGTGCAAAAGGCCTTGGAGCATCTCGTCGAGGTGCTCGGCAACCTGCCGCCGGATACCTTTTTGGTGCTCCAAGCCACGGAGGTGGACAAACGCCGCAGCTTCTTCAAAAAGCTCTCTGCCGCGAGCGCGGCGAAGGAATTTTCTAAGATTGACATCACCAAGCCCGGCTGGGAGACGGAGCTCTCTGCCTTGGCCTTGAAAAACGCCAAGCCGCTGGGGCTGACTTTCGACAACGATGCGCTGGACCTCTTCGTGCACCGCGTCAATGAGAGCACGCGCCAGATTATCAACGAGATTTCCAAGCTGGATGTCTACCTCGGCCCCGATCGCCGCCGTATCACGGCAGAGGATGTGGAGCTCATGGTGGCTGTGTCCCGCAACGGCGTGATTTTCGAGATTTCCCGCGCTATTGAGGGCGGGGACAGCCGCCGTGCCGTCCGTCTTGTGAACGAGCAGCTGGAGCATGGCGAGCAGGGCGTCACCATCATGCGCGCCGCCATTGTCCCCACTGTCCGCAACCGTTTCTGTGCACGCCTGCTGTTGGATGAGTATCACCTCGATGCGGGCAACTATCGCGCCTTTGAAGCCGCTCTCAACCGCCTGCCCGAGGAGGGCCGCAAACTGTTGCCTCTCAAAAAGGACGGCACACCGAATGCCTACAGCGTGTTCAACGCCGCCCGCAGCTGCGGTAAACTGACGCTCAAAAAGGCCCGCCGCGACCTCCAAGCCTGTGCCGCAGCCGACCGCCAAATGGTCTCCAGCGGTCTGGACCCGCGCGATATTCTCCACAAACTCATCATCACGCTCACGGCGTAACCCCTTCTCATGAAACGCCGCCTCTTCCTGTTCTGTGCCGTCTTTTCCACGCTTCCCCTGTATGCCGTGGATTGGCTGACGAATGTGGAGGAGGCGCAGAAGCTGGCCGCGGAGCAGGGGAAGGCTGTGCTGGTTGATTTCACCGGCACGGACTGGTGTGTGTATTGCCGCGAGATGCACGCCAAGGTGCTCGATACGCCCGAGTTTGAGGCCTACGCCGCGCCGAAGTTCATTTGTGTGGAGATGGATTTGCCGCACAAGCCCCTGTTGACGCCCGCTCAGTTGGAATACAACCGCGGCATCGTGAAGCGCTATGGTGTGACGGGCTACCCGACCCTGCTGGTGCTGAATCGTGCGGGTGAGGTGACGGGCGGCTTTATCGGCGGCAAGGCAGAGCTCGGCTATGTGCGTGAGCAGCTGGATATCGCACTGGAAAATGCAAACAACCTGCCCCGCTTAGCGGAGCTCACGGGTGCGGAGCGCGTGCGAGCCTTACAGAACCTCTACACCTCCTTCCGCGGTCTGGAAAAACTCGGCACCTCCCACGTGTACCGCAAGCTCCTGTTGGCGGCGGATACGGAGGACGTGACAGGGATTCAGACGGAGGAACGCACCTTCCGCCGCTTGGCGGAATACCGCGCCCGCCTGCAGGCTACCGATGAGGAAACGGCGCAGATGGCCGTTATCGAGGAGGGCTTAGCTGCGGAAACAGCGCCCGAGTTGCGCGTGGAGCTGCTCAACCGCAAGGTTCAAATCATGCAGCGCCATGTGGAGACCCTCGATGACCTGATGGCGATGAAGGCTGTCATGCTGGAATCCGCCCGTCAGCTGCCCGAGCATGCGGACGCCATGGTCGATTCCGTGGAAATGACCTTCCGCGACCCGGAGTTCCTGCTGCAACTCATCAAGGACCAGCGGAAGTAGCCATCAGCAGCAGGGGCGCGGTCGCATGCCTCACTTCTCTTTCTGCACAATGGTTCTGGTGGGGTAAGCGAATTCGATACCTTCCCTGTTGAAGGTGTCGTAGAGAGCGCGGGCGAGCTCGTAGCGGGTGGTGATGTAGTCCTCCGTCTTGCACCAGCAGCAGATGTTGATATCAATGCTGCTGTCCCCGAAGGCGAGGAAGCGGAAGACGGGGGCGGGCTCTTTCAGAATGCCGGGCAAGGCGGCTGCGGTTTGCAGGGCGACTGCCTCCAGCTTGTGCCAATCCGTGCCGTAGACGACGCCGACTTTGATGTCGCAGCGGCGTGTTGACAGGCGTGTGGTGTCGTAGACGGCGTTTTTGATGAAGGTCTCGCAGGGAATGCGGACGATGCTGTTGTCATCCGTGCGGATGGAGACGGAGAGGTAGTTGATGTCCTGCACGACACCGCTGTCATTGCCGACACGGACATAGGCGTTGAGGCGCAGCGCACGCTCCCACATCAGGAAAAAGCCGCTGATGAGATTGCTGAGCGCCGTCTGCGAGGCGAAGCCGATGGCGATACCCGCGACGCCCGCTGCTCCCAGCACCGCCATCAGATCCACACCGACTTTCTCCAGTGCCTCGATGATGGTAAGCGTCCAGACGATGATGCATATCGTGCGGACGATAATCACGCGCATGGTGGACGGCACCTTCGTCATCCGCTTACCGACGCGGCGGATGATGAGTGTCAGAATCAGACCGCAGAGCAGACAGAGCATCATCCGTAGGACGCCCTTCAACATCGGGTCAGCAAGCAGGTCGTGAATGAAATCAATGTTCATGGAAAATGGTCGGTTGACGAGGAAAGGAAAACGGTCTGACGTTCACGTCAGACCGTTTTGTCTATGCACGAGCGAAGCGAGTCTGACTCCTCACTTCGTATATCGTACATTACGCGAGCAGGGCCTTGATGCGGCGGCAGACTTCTTCGACATTCGCGCGGCTGTTGAAGGCGGAGATGCGGAAGAATCCCTCACCATGCGCACCGAAGCCCGCACCGGGGGTGATGACCACGTTGGCCTCCTCGAGCATCTTGTCGAAGAACTCCCAGCTGCCCATGCCATTGGGGGTCTGCACCCACACATAGGGGGCATTGGCACCGCCCCAGACCTTGAGCCCCGCCTCGCGGCAGGCCTCGCTGAGCAGCTTGGCGTTGGTGAGGTAGTGGTCGATGAGAGCACGGGTCTGCGCCTGACCTTCGGGGGTGAAGAGGGCGGCCGCGCCGCGCTGCACGATGTAGCTCGCGCCGTTGAACTTGGTGGTGTGGCGGCGGCTCCAGAGCTTGGAGACGGGCACGTCGTTGCCCTTGGCGTCCTTGGCCGTGAGCTCGGCGGGGATGACGATGTAGCCGCAGCGCACGCCTGTGAAACCGCCCTGCTTGGAGAAGGATCGGAACTCGATGGCGCACTTGCGTGCCCCGGGGATGGCGAAGATGGAGGTGGGCACGCTGCCGTCCGTCACGAAGGCCTCATACGCGCCGTCGTAGAGCAGGATGGTGTCGTTGGCAAGAGCGTAATCCACCCACTTTTTGAGCTGGTCGTAGTTGGCGACGGCGCCCGTGGGGTTGTTCGGGAAGCAGAGGTAGGCGATGTCCACGTGCTGCTCGGGCACATCGGGCACAAAGCCGTTCTCGGGCGTGCAGGGCAGGTAGACGAGCCCCTCGTAGGAGCCGTCCTCGCGGGCGGCACCCGTGTTGCCGTTCATGACGTTGGTGTCCACATACACGGGGTACACGGGATCGGGCACGGCAATCACGTTGTTGTGGCCGAAGATGTCGAGAATGTTGCCCGTGTCGCACTTGGCGCCGTCGGAGACATAGATTTCATCCGCGCTCACGTTTACGCCGCGGTCCTGATAGGACACCTTGGCGATGGCCTCGCGCAGCCAGGCGTAGCCCTGCTCGGGGCCGTAACCATGGAAGGTCTCTGCCTTGGCCTGATCATCGACCGCCTTGTGCATGGCCTCGATGGATGCCATGGGCAGGGGCTCGGTCACGTCGCCGATGCCGCAGCGGATGATGTTGGGGGCCTTATCGGGGTTGGCGGCGGCAAACGCCGCCACGCGACGGCCGATTTCGGGGAAGAGATAACCGGCCTGCAGTTTCAGGAAATTGTCGTTGAGGTATGCCATACGCGGGAGATGATACGCGTTTTTGTCGAAAAATCAAGCCAAGAATCTTGATGCGTCGTACATTGTTCTTTGTTCTTGGCGCCGCTCTTAAAAACGCGTCATGTCGCGGAAGGCGTCCATGCGCTCGCGCAGCTCGGCGCGGGAAAGCGCGAACAGGGAGATGGTGCCGAATTTTTCACAGACGGCCCCCGCGACGACCGTCGCAATGGCCATGGCGGCTTTCATGTCCTCCCACGCAGGCTTGCCGCCGTTCACGCAGGAGGTAAGCACGCCCGCCATGGCACCCATGAAGGCGTCGCCCGCGCCTGTGGGGTCCTGCGGGCGGATGAGCGGCCACGCGGGGCAGCGGAAAATTTTGGTGTCGCCTGTTTCCGTGCGGTGGAGCAGGGTGGCACCTGCGCTGCCGTGCTTCACCACGGCGTAGCGGGGACCCGCGGCGAGCAGGGCGTGCCCCGCCTCCAACACGTCCTCCGTGCCGGCGAAAGCGCGCACCTCGCTGTCGTTCATGAGGGCCAAGTCCACCTGCGCGAGAATCGCATCCACGTTGTCGCGTTCGCGGCGAATCCAGCTCTCCATGAAATCCGCCATGGTGAACTGCGCCCCGCGGCATTGCTCCAGCATGCGGCGTTGCAGGCGCGGCGTCACGTTGCAGGCACAGGCAATGGCGCAGGAACGCAGCTCGTCGGAAAGGTGCATCTCCCATGTCTCCTGCACGCCCTCAACGGTGGAGAGGGAGGTGCGGTTGTTCATGTCCTCCTCGTACTGCCCCGTCCATGCGAAGGTTTGCCCCTTTTCATGGGCAATGTGCGCGGTGCTCACGCCGCGGGCGTTGAGCGCGGCTTCGTAGGCGCTCGGGAAATCGTCGCCCACCACGCCCACGAGGTCGAGCTTGTCGGTGATGAGGCGTGCGGCCAGCGCGGCGTAGGGCCCGCTGCCGCCCATGACGGAGCTGACCTGCCCCTTCGGGGTGATGAGGGTGTCGATGGCAATGGTGCCGTAGATGAGAGCGCGGTCGGACATGGTTGATTATTAGACGTTTATCATGGCGAGCAGGGCCGCTTCGTCGATGATGGGGATGTTCAGTTTGGCGGCCTTCTCCCGCTTGGAGCCGCCGCCCTCGCCCGCGACGAGGTAATCCGTGTTCTTGGTGACGGAGCCCGTGGCCTTGCCGCCCGCCGCGGCAATCATCTTCTCGAACTCGGGGCGGGGGCGGGAGAGGGCACCCGTGAGCACGAAGGTCTTGCCGCTGAGGGGGCCGACCGCACTTTCGTTGAGGTTTTCCGTGAAGCCTGCGGAGAGCGGGGCGATGCCCAGGTCCGCCAGCGCGGCGAGCACGCCCTGACCCGCGGCGGACGCAAAGTAGCGGCGCAGGTGGCGTGTGGAGACGGAGCCGAGCGGGTTGGTGAGTTTCAGCTTGTTGGGGCCGTCTGCTGCGATGCTCAGGTAGCCGCGCGTGATGTAGGGCTCCGCTGCTGCCGTGAACTGCGTGCGCAGGGCCTCGCGTTCGGCGGTGAGCACTTCCTTGTCCGCGCCCTTGTTGGCCTTGGCGGCGGGGTTGAGGGCGTTGTAGCGGTCGATGTCCTGCTCCAAGGCGGCGAGCAGGGTGAGGTAGTCGCTCGTCGCCAGCTCGGCAAGGCTGCGGTGGTAGGTGGCTGCGGCGCGGGCGGTGACGGTGCCGATGGTGGGGATGCCGAAGGCCGTCAGCCAGCGTTCCAGAGGCATGGCCTTCGCTTTCTCCAGCGCGGCGAGAGCCTTGGCGGCGTTCTTCTCACCGAAGCGGCGGGGCTCTTCGTCCGTACCGAGGTTCAGCGCACCGAGTTCTTCGAGCGACAGGCGGAAGAGATCCAGCGGCGTGGCGATGAGCCCGCGGTTGACAAGGGCTTCCGCCACCGTGCCGCCGAGGTTTTCGATGTCCAGCGCCTCGCGCTTGCAGAAGTAGGTGGTGCGCATGGCGGCCTGCGCGGGGCAGGTGAGGTTGGTGCAACGCCACGCGACCTGCCCTTCCTCTTGCGCAATGGGTGCGCCGCAGCAGGGGCACACGCCGCCCACGGCCTCGTAGAGATTGTAGGGCTGCGCATCGGCGGGGCGTTTCTCTTTCACCACATGAACGACGGCGGGGATGATTTCGCCGCTCTTTTCCATGAGCAGGGTGTCGCCCACGCGGATGTCCTTGCGCTCAATTTCATCCGCATTGTGCAGCGTGGCGCGGGAGACCGTGGTGCCGGAGAGCTTGACGGGCTCCAGCTCCGCCACGGGGGTGAGCACGCCGGTGCGCCCCACTTGGATGGTGATGGCCTTGAGGATGGTTTCCTTCTGCTCGGGCAGGTACTTGAAGGCGGCGGCCCAGCGGGGGGCGCGGGCGGTGCTGCCGAGGGCCGCGCGGGCGGCGAAATCATCCAGCTTGATGACGGCACCATCCGTGCCGAAGCCCAGCGTGCGGCGCACGCGGTCAATCTCCGCCACGGCGGCGCGCACGGCGACGAGGCCCTCCGCTCGCAGAATCGGCGTGTTGTAGGGGATGCCCATGCGGGCGAGCAGGGCTTCGTAGTCCTCCATGCTGGTGAAGGTCACGCCTTCGTGTACGCCGATGCCGTGCGCGAGGAAACGCAGGGGGCGCCGCGCCACCTCCGCAGGGTCCAGTAGCTTGATGGTGCCTGCCGTGGCGTTGCGCGGGTTGGCGAACGCGGGTAGCCCGTCTGCGTCGCGCTCTTCGTTCATGCGGTCGAAGTCCGCCGAGGGCATAAAGATTTCGCCGCGCACCTCCAGCAACTCGGGGGCACCGGCCGGCAGGGTGAAGGGCACATCCTTCATGGTGCGGACATTGACGGTGATGTCGTCGCCCGTGCGGCCGTCGCCGCGGGTGGCGGCGTAGGCCAGCTTGCCGTCGCGGTAGAGCAGGGTCACGGCGCAGCCGTCAATCTTGGGCTCCACAACCACCTTCGGAGCCCGCTGCCCGAGCTGTTCCTCCAAGCGGGTGTAGAAGTCGATGAGTTCGGCATCTGTCTCGCCCTGCTCGGGCTTGTGTTCAAAGATATCGTCGATGCTCTGCATCGGGGCAGGGTGTGTCACCTTGCGAAAACCTTCGCTCAGGTCGTTGCCCACCTTTTGCGTGGGGGAGTCGGGCGTGATGAAGTCCGGGTGCTCGCGCTCGATGTCCTCTATCTCGCGGTACAGGCGGTCGTATTCCGCGTCGCTGATTTCGGGGGTTGCCTTGGCGTAGTAGAGCTCGTTGTTGCGGCGCACGACGTCGCACAAACGCTCATAGCGTTCGCGGGGGGATTCCTGCGCAGCGGCGTATTCGAAGAGGTCCATGTCTGCCGGGATTGTACCATGCGCATGCGCTGCGGTCAATCAGGGAAGTGCGGCGTGTTCGTGCAGGGAGATAAGCGTGGTGATGACGGCGTTCGCCTTGAACCAACCGATGCGGTTGCAGAGGACGAGACCCGTGAAATCCTGCCCTTTGTCGTCCTTCATCGGGTATTCGCGGACATCGGCGGCGAAGAGCCCGCGCTGGTACCGCGGCCATTCGCCTGCCACGTCGTCGGAGTCCGTGAGGTAGACGCGGGTGACGCATTGCCGCTCCTCGTCATATTCGATGCCCCAGAGGGAGAGCATGTGCCAGTGCGGCAGCAGGTGCAGCTCTTTGTCGATGCGGCGAATGCCGATGCCCACGGCGTAGCCGTCGGCGAGCAGCTCTTTCAGTCGCGCGGACATGCCGCTTTTGGGCTCCTCCTGGAGGATGGTTGTAGCGGGAAAATCCTTTCCTGCCAAGGCTTCTGTGTAGTATGCCCCCAGCTGCATGCCCGAGGGCGTGCGGCGCATGGCGGCGGGCAGCTCTCCGCCCTTGAACCACCAGACAAGCGTGTTGTAGGTCTCGCCGCCGCCGTCCTCAAAGCCGTTGCGCAGGGCTTCCCAGATGGCGCCGATGCCGCGCGGCGCGGCAGAAGCTGCCGCGGCCTCGGGGTTGCGCTCCTGCCACCACGCGAGCATGTTGGCGGAGGTCGCCGCCCAGCAGAGGCTGCGGTCGTTCTCCAAGGTTTTGTTCGCGTCCTGCCATCCTGCGGTGGGGGAGACACCCTTTACCCAATATGTCGCTCCCTCCGCCGTGCCGACGAGAGCGCAGATCAGAGAACAGAGCAGGGGAAGAACGTGTCGCATGAACGGAATGCTAAGGAAAAGATATGGTGAAGTCAAGTTTCAACCGCCGAAACCGAGTTTGAGGACGGGCGTATTCTCCACGGCCTGTTCCCATGCGGCGGCGGGGATGCGGAAGAGCATGCGGGCATCGGGCTCCTCCTCGCCGGGAAGTTCGACGCGCTCCGTGGTGACGCGGCAGTCGGGCTGGCCGAGGATTTCGGGTTCCACTTCATCCAGCTCGTGCGCAGGGATGCTCAGGGTGTAGTACTCGCCCTCGGGCTTCTGCTGCGGGAGGTAGATGTAGAGGTCCTCCTGCACGGCGACTATGCGGACACCCTCGGGCAGCGTGACGCCCGTGGCGGGCCGCGCTCCATAGATGGCCTCACCATTCACCTGCATCCAGTCGCCGAGTCGGCGGAAGACCGCGACTACGGGCTCGGGCACGGAGCCGTCGCCGCGCGGGTTGATGTTGAGCAGCAGGTTGCCTCCCTTGGCCACGCATTCCTCCAGCGTGGCAATGATGGCGGCGGGGGATTTGTAATCCTTGTCGTAGCGGTTGTAGCCCCAGTTGCGCCCCACGGTCATGCAGCTCTCCCACGCCTGCTCACCCAGGCCTTCCTCGGGCACGCGCTGCTCAGGGGTGATGAAGTCGCCGCAGTCCTTTTTGGCCGCCGCTGCGGCATCTGCCGCTTGGTCCGCCGTGGTGCCCGAGTAGGCAAAGAGGCGGTTGTTCATGATGATGCCCGGCTGGTGTGCGCGGCAGGCGGCCATGAGCTCCGTCGCCTTCCACGCGCGGTCGCCCTGCATCTCGCCGCCGGAGTAGTCCCACCACAGGATGTCCACCTTGCCGTACTTGGTCGTCAGCTCCTCCGCCTGCTTGTGGAGGTAGGCAATGTAGGCCTCTTGGTCGCGGGGGATGTTGTTGAGCTCCAGCTCCTCTTTCTGGTAACGGGGGTAGGGCAGGTCGGAGGGGATGGTGTAGTCGTAGTGCGGGTGGTGCCAATCGATGACGCTGTGGTAGAAGCCCACGTGGAGCCCCTCCGCGCGGCAGGCATCGGCAAATTCACGGCAGAGGTCGCGCCCCAGCAGGGCCTGCGAGCTGTACTGCGAGGTTTCCGTGTCAAAGAGGGCAAAACCGTCGTGGTGCTTGGAGGTGAGCACGGCGTAGCGGCAGCCCGCAGCCTTGGCGAGCGCGGCCCACTGCGTCATGCAGTCCTCGGCGGGGTGAAAGAGCGGCAGGGCCTCCGAGGCGTAGAAGGAGGAGGAAATCTGCAGATTGTTCTGCGTCCATTCTGCCCCGCAGGGCTTCCCTTGGAACTCGCCGCCCAAGCCCGAGTACAGGCCGAAGTGGATGAACATGCCAAGGTGCGCCTCCTTCCACCACGCCATGTGGTCGGCGGCGGGGGGCGTCATCGTGTCGGTGACGGCGAAATCATCCTCGCTCGGGGCGGCATTCAGCGGCGCACACACCGACGCCGCCACACACAGGCTCAGGAAAAGAGTTTTCAGCATGCTCCCATGCTATCAGAAAGCGCGGCTGTTGGCAATAGGTAAGTGCAAACGATGCCGCAATGACAGATTTGTCGTAAATAAGACGAAATCTCGCCCCGCTGATTGAAAAAACGTTATTCCGGGTCATTCTACGTTGACATCATAAGGAAAAAATGTATAGTGGGAACAATAGATAGTCTCTTCGTATGAAGCTTCACCTTCCGCTTTCTCTTCGCTCGGCTCTTCTCGCAGCACTGACCTTGTACAGCTCGGCATACGCCGGTGTCGTCGGCGACAACTACGCCGTGCAGGAATACCTGGATATCGCTGCCAATGCGGGGCAGTACAGCGCAGGTGCGCAGAATGTGACAGTGTACAAGGCGGACGGCAGCGTGGGCGGCACGCTGGCGCTGATTCCCTCCATGAGCTCCTTCATGAACATGGGTAACGGCGGCGCGGGCTTGGTGCTGCCGCAGTATGCCATGTCGGCTTCGCACTGCAAGCTGCCGGGTTCGGGAACGGCCAACACCTTCTACTTCTCCACCGATCACGAGGTCAATTACTACGGCAACACGGGCGGTGACCGCTATGTGAATGATTCGACGACGGGTGCGTTTGTGGATACGGAGATTTACCGCCTCTCCAAGATTGTGACGGAGGCGACCTACGCCCCCATGTGCACGGACAGAGAGCTCATGTCTCAGCTCGGGAATCTGGAGGTATACCGCTTGGGTACCGGCAAGAGCTCCGTTGCCACGGATGCGGGCAAGATTCAGCTGAACATCAATGGTCGCCCCCACGGCGGTACCGTCAATGTTGTTTCCTCCATGGATAAGGGCGAGGATTCCTGGTTCGTGGCGGGACAATTGGTGAAGGACGCCAAAGACCCGCTGAGCATCGGTGATGACTCGGGTGACAGCGGCAGCCCCGTGTTTGTCTTCAATGAAAAGACGCGGCAGTTCGAGACTGTTGCCGCTGCCTCCACGGGCACCAATATCTCTTGGGGCAACTACTACACCTCCACTATCAACCCGACGGCGGCGCTCGCTATCGTGGCTTCCATGACGGATGCCCCCATCACCGCCGACGGCAGGGACGGCAAGGTGCTCTGGAATGTGCAGGGCGATGCCGACCACGGCACGCTGACGCAGGGCGGCAACGAGTGGCAGTACCACGGCAAGACTTCCTCCAACGCTCTGAGTGCCACCAAGGATCTCATTTTTGCGGCACCCACCGCCGATACCATTTCCGTTGAGTTGCAGGGCAACATCAACAACGGCGCGGGCTCCGTGACCTTCAAGGAGGGGCACTACAGCATCAGCTCCGCCGAGGGCGGCGACTACACGCTGAACAGCGCGGGCTTCATCACGGAGCGCGGCGCGTGGCTCACCACCGATTACACGGGCAAGACCGGCGACGACTGGCGCAAGGTGGGCGAAGGCGTGTGGACGATTGCGGGGCAGGGCGACAACATGGTCAACCTGAACGTGGGCGGCGGTGTGGTGCGCTTTGATAACGACCTGAACATCATCCGCGAGGGTGAGGTGCGCCTGAAGCGCACGGGCGGTGTGGCCGCCGACAAGGTGACGCTCAGCGCGGGCATCGGCTCCGTTGTCATCATGAGCGACACCAAGCAATTCAACAGCTTCGTTTTCGGCGTGGGCGGCGGTATTCTCAACATCAACGGCCACAACCAAAGCTGGGATGCCATCAGCCACATTGACAGCGGTGCCACCATTGCCAACCTGACGGCCTTGGGCGAAAGCCGCCCGCAGGATGCCACCTTCACCTACACGGGCAACGGCACCTTCAAGGGCAGCTTTGCGGATGAAGGTGCGGAGGGCGCCAAACTCTCCGTGGTGTATGATGCCGCCAATGCTTCCTCCGAATGGGTGCTCGCGGGGCAGTCTCACAACGCGGGCGGCTATGTGGTGCAGAACGGCACGCTGGCTCTTCAGGGCATCAACACGGAGCACGTGGCTGCCACGGATAGGGACGACTGGGTGTACGCCGTGCTGGAAACGCCCTCCGTCATCGTGAAGGATGGCGCGGCCTTCCGCATGGGGCATCACGCGCTGGCGACGACGGATATCATGGTGGAGGGCAGCGGCCAGTTCATCCTGAACAGCACCGTGAACAAGGCGCAGGAATCCGTCCACGGCAGCAACCGACAGGATGTGACGGACTTCACCGCCCTGCGCGGCAATGTGGTGTTGCAGGATGCCGCTTCTTCCATGACGGCGGACACGAGCTCCGCCGTGCAGACCACGATGCAGGGCAACATCACGGGTGCGGGCACGCTCACCAAGAGCGGCAGCGGCGACCTGTATGTGGACGGCCGCGTGAACCTCAGCGGCGGTACCATTTCTGCGGGCTCCCTTGTGGTGGGTGATAAGACGGGCTTCGGCGGCACGTGGACCATCGGCGCGGACGGCACCTTCGGCGTGAAGGGGATGACGGGCGACATGCTTGCCCACATTGCCGCGGATTCCACGGGTGTGCTGGCTCTGGGCGCGGATTCCGCGGCGGAGCTGAACCTCAGCGGGCACAAGGGTCTCACCATCGGTGCGCTGGGTAACGTGCAGTACGGCACGGCGGATAAAACACTCACCGCGCAGGACGGCGCATGGCGTTTGGGCGGCGGCGGCGGTAACCTCTTCGTGAACTTCAAGCTCGCAGGGGAGAACGACCTCGTTATCGGCACGGATGCTTCGGGCGGCACGGTGACGCTCACCAACAACGCCAACACCCTCAGCGGCAACATCATCATTAACGGCTCGGGCAACTTCCTGCGCTACAACGACATCGCCGCACTCGGTTCCGCCCGCGTGGCACTGAACTACGGCAACAGCATGGTGCTGAGCGACCCGACTGTGCTCTCCATCATGTCGGCGGATTCTGCGGGTGTGATGGAACTGAACGGCGATTCTGCCGCGGCTCTCAACCTTTCCGCCAACAAGCTGGCACTCGGTGCCGAGGGCTCGGTGCGTTACACGGGGGCTCTTTCCGCCAACAAGGATGGTGTCCACCGCTTCAGCGGCAGCGGCACGCTGGTCGTTGATACCGCGCTGTCCGGCAACGCCGTTGAGGTGGACGGGCAGGGACAGGCGGGCGGCACGATTGTGCTGGCGCAGGATTACCACGGCTCTGTGACGGCGGGCGGCGGTCTGCATCTCGATACACCGAATGAGAGCGGCAGCATCCGCCTGCAGACGGAAAACAACGCTTTGGCCAACGCCGCCGCCGTGAACCTGCAGAAGGGTGCCACTCTGGATGCCGCGGGCGGTCAGCAGACCGTGAGCAATGTCTCCGCCGAGTCGGGGGCTGTCATCACCAACAGCTCCTCCGAAACGGCGACGCTCACCCTCAACAATACGGCGAATACCGCTCTTGCCGCAGGAACTCTGCAAACCGGGGCGGGCAAGCTCAACATCGTCAAGACAGGAGCGGGCACCTTGGAGCTCGGCAATAATAACGATGCATGGCAGGGCACCTTCACTATTGATGAGGGCAAGGTGACGGGGCGCATTAACAATCAGACGTCCTCCTCGTTCGGTACGAATCCGGGGAACACCATCATCATCAATGAGGGCGGCACTCTGCGACTCTCTGCGGGTGAGACTTACAGCAAGCGTTTGGATCTCACGCGCCTGACACAGGAAGTGGTCGGCACGGGTACGCTGGAGCTCAGCTCGGGTTCCACAGGCGTGTTCCTGCACCAGACAAAGGCCTTTGACGGCACGGTGAAGCTGGTGGACAACACCCGCATGACCATCGGCAATTTCTCGTCCAACGGCTTCGGTTACACCAACAATACGGCACTGGCGAATGCCACGATTGTGGTGGAAGCAGGCAGTCAGGCGCGTGTGACGAATCAGGCGGACAGTGTCAGCACCGCAACAATTGACAACTACAGCGACTACGTTATCAGCGGCAGCAGCTTTGCCGGCTCCACCTATGTCATGGAGTATATGTTCGGCCTCTTTCAGGTCCCTCAGTCCCGCCCGCAGGATAAGCTGACAGACGGTGCGTTGAGTGTGGACTGCGGCACGGTGCTGCACGGCAATGTTACGTTGGCAACGGATTCCTCGATTGCCTCTTGGTCGGCTCTCAATTCCGGCACCATTGACTACGGCAAGGTCGGTTATGTGGGCGGCTCCATTCTCGGCACCATCAGCGGTGAGGGCAAGACGCTCACCAAGGCGGGTAACGAGCGCATCTCCCTGCGTGCGGATGCCGCCAACACCTTCGGCGACTTCATCATCGGCGGCAGCAGCGGTTCGGAAGGTGTAGCCGTGCGTCTGGAACAGGGCGCGGCGGTCGATACGCACTCCACCGCGCTCGGCAAGGGCAAGGTGACGCTGGACAACGGGCTGACGCTGGAATTTGCCAACGCGGGCACCGCGGGCAACAGCGTCACCTACACCTACGACAACGCCATCAGCGCGGGCAACAATGCCACCCTGCGGAGCACGCATGACAACACCGTGCTGAACGGCAGCGTGGCCATGACGGGCGATACCCTCAACCTCGCCACGCAGAACGGCAGCACGCTGCGTTTGGAACAGGGCGTGCGCGGCAACGGCACCCTTTCTATCGCGGATGGCTCAAATGTGGCTCTCGGCGGCACCACGGCAGGGCAGTTCCGAGGTTCTATCGCAGCGGGTGCGGGCAGCACAGTGACGCTGCTCAGCAGCAACGCAGCGGGCAATGGTGTGAGCATGAGCTTCACCGACTCCCTGAACCTGCACCTTGCCGACGGCGGCAATTTCCGCTTGGATTCCCTGACGGGCAGCGGCGAAGCCACCACGCTGAACCTGACTTACGATGCCATCGGCGCGAACGGTCTCGGCCACCTGAATGTCGGCTCGCTGACGGCGAACAGCGCCTCCGTGGCACTGGATTTCACCCATGCTTCGGGCATCACCGCCGGCACCTACACCCTGCTCTCGGGCATCGGCAGCGATTTTGCCGTCGCCACGAGCGGTGACACAGGGGTGGATTACATGAGCACGGCCTTCAGCCGCGGTTCCGATGGTTCCGTACAGGTCACTCTCTCCGTCAAGGACGGCAATGGTATCTGGCACGGCACGGATGGTGCTCACAACTGGAATACGGGCTACTTCGGTTCCGATACGACCGCGGTCTTTAACGACACCGCCGCCAACCGCGATGTGCGCGTGACGAATAACGTCAGCATCGATCATGCTCTCATTCACACGCAGGAGGGCTACACCTTCACGGCGCAGGGCGGCAAGGCCGCCATCGGCACGCTGACGCAGATTGCCGACGGCACCACCGTGCTGAACGCCGGTGCTGCGGAGGTGCAGCATGCCGTGGTGGACGGCGGACGTCTGGTGGTGAAGGATAGCACGACCCTGACAGGCTCCGTGAGCGGCAGCGGCACGCTGGTGGCGGACTTCGGCGCGGGCAGCGGCACGATTACTGCTGATATGACCGGGCTGAACACGCTGGAAGTGCAGAGCGGCCGCTATGAAAGCACAGGCAGCGTCGGTGCGAATTCTCTCGTTGTCAAGGACGGCGGCCAGTACTACGCCAACGTCGGCACCCACGCCACCGCCATGCAGGTGGAAGGCACGGGCCGCACGGATGACAAGGCTGCCCTGCAACTGAACAACGGTGCCAACGTGAGCGGCAGCGTGACCGCCGTGGCGGATGCCGCCATCGGCGTGGGCAGCAATGCCACGGGTACGATTTCGGGCAATCTGAATGCCGCCGCCGATACCACCGTCACCAAGACGGGCGCAGGCACGTTGATGCTCAATGCCAACAACAGCTCCACGCTGAACGGCAAGCTGGTGATTGCAGACGGCACGGTGAAAATCGGCGATGCTTTGGCTCTCGGCTCCACCGCGGTGGCAGGGCGCGTGGTGATTGCAGAGGGCGGCACGCTGGACATCAACGGCTGGGGCGGTGCCTTCAACAATTACCATGTGGAGATGAACGGCGGCACGCTCACCAACACGGGCGATACCGTTGACACGGGCAAGCGACAGGTCGTCAGCAGCATGACGCTCACGGCGGATTCCACCGTCACCAATGCCTCCGGGCACGACTTCGGTCTCATCGGCAGCGGCTACGCTGCCACCGCCCTCAACCTGCAGGGTCATGTGCTGGAAAAGACGGGTGCGGGTACCTATTACCTTGTGAAGACCACCATCACGAGCGGTGACGGCGGCAAGCTGAAGGTTTCCGAAGGTACCCTGAGCTTCAACCCCGTGAGTGACGGCGGCTCTCTGCAGGCGGATATCGAGATGGCGGGCGGTGCCTTGAGCGGCTCGGTCAACCTCGGTGATGATGTGACGCTGGCTGTCACCAAGGCTTCCACCTTGGGTGTCAACGTGCAGACCAACGGCCATGCGCTCACCTTCGATACGGCGGTGGCGACTTCCTACGCCAACACCATCAGCGGCAACGGCGCGCTGGTCAAGACGGGTGCGGCGGAACTCACCTTCGCGGAAGCCGCCGTCATCAGCGGCAACGACCTCTCCGTGCAGCAGGGAACCGTCACCATCAAGCGCAACGCAACGGATGGCAAGAGCTTCGGCACCGTGCAGCTGGCCAACGGCACAACCCTGAAGCAGTTCAACACCGAGCAGCCGACCTCGTTCAGCGAGGTGGATACCCTGGCGGTGGCCGGCTCTGCCACCTTGCAGGAGGACAACCACGCCGGTGCATGGAAGGTCAAATCTCTGCAGCTGGCGGAAGGCACGACAAGCGCGACGCTGAATCTGACGAGTTCGTCCTCTTCTTCCGTGGCATCGGTGTTTGAGCTGGGTGATGAAGAAACCGACGGCGGTAACTTTGCCGGGAATATTGTGCTGAAGAGCACGGATGGCAGCTACGCCCGCTCGGCTGTGCTGCAAATCAGCAACGGCGAGATTGCCGACCACGCTGTTATCAACATGGCTTCGACAGGGGCGAACAATGCCAATCAGGCTCTCGGTCTCGGCATCAACGCCGAACGCGTGACGATTGCCGGCTTGGAGAGCGGCAACGACCTCGGGAACCGCGCCAAGGTGTTCTCCGGCAGCGTTTCCCCCAACACGAACGCTCCCTCCTACACGGGCGATGACACCATCCGCACACTGGCTATCGATACGGCGGCGGGTACGGATGCTCATTTCCGCGGCATGGTGGGCAAGAACCTCCATATCGAGAAATCGGGCGAGGGCAAGCAGACTCTTTCCGGGGCTTCCTCCGCTTTCAACGGCACCATCAGCGTGGCGGGCGGTACGCTGCTCCTGAAAGATGCCGCCCTGGAGATGCTCAACGGCGGCGCCGATGTGGAGCTTCGCGGCGGTGTGTTGAGCCTCAACGATTCTCTGACGCTCTCCGCAACGGGTGGGAAGGCCGCTCTCCTGCAGGGCGGCAGTGTGCGGACCTCCTTAGAGCAGGGCGCTCTCTCCGCCGGGATTTCCGGCATCAAACTGAACCACGCGAAGATGGACATCGCGGCAGGTGCCTCGCTGGTGCTGGAAGATGTGCTGTTTGCCTCCTCGTCTCAGCTCTCGGGTAAGGGTAACAGAGTGGAAGCGAACCGCGTGACCTTTGTGGCTGATGCGGGCGGCAACGCTGTGCTGATGCCCGCGCCGCAGCCCATGGCCGCGCGTGCTTTCGCCGCTCTGCCGCAGCCTGTGGCGGGCATGCTGATGCTCACCAACATTACCGATATCACGTTGGGCGGCTCGGACATCATCGTGGACCTCAACTCGTTCAGCACAGAGGAACTGCAGCAGTACGACTCCCTTGCCATTGCTCTGGGTGATGGCGCGGACTTCGCGGCCGATGCCCATGTGCTTGTGACCTATGCGGGTAACACGGCGATGGCCGATTCCCGCGACGGCGTGGCTTATCTGAGCAAGCTCAGCTCCGTCATGACGCCCGAACCTGCTACCGCAACGCTCTCTCTGCTGGCCTTGGCGGCGCTTGCCATGCGACGCAAGCGCCGCTAACGGCATGCCTTACATCAATGCTTCGCGGTTCACGAAAAAGACCGCGGCGAGCACGCAGAGGAAGGCCCAGAGGTAGTCCCATTTCCACTGGTCGCCCACAAAAAAGACCATGAAGGGCACGAAGATGCAGAGCGTGATGGCTTCCTGCATGATTTTGAGCTGCGCGAGCGAGAGCCCCGCGGAACGCCCGATGTGGTTGGCGGGTACCATGAAGCAGTACTCAAAGAAGGCGACGCCCCAGCTCAGCAGCACGAGCTTCCACCAAGCATCGCCGATGCCCTCGCCGGGCTTGCGCAGAAAGCCGTACCACGCGTAGGTCATAAAGAAGTTGCTCACCACCAACAGCAGCCCTGTGAGGAGAATTTTCAGCATGCGCCTATCATATATCCGTTATTTGCCGCTGTCAATGCGCGGAATGACAGCATTTTGAGCTTGAATGCACGGCTCATTGGGGTACAATAGCCGCGTTATGCTAGATATTCGTGTTGTCAGGGAAAATCCCGACTATGTGAAAGAGCGCGTCCGCCTGCGCGGGGGCGACCATTGGATGCTTGTCGATAAGGTGCTGGAGTGTGATGTGAAGCGCCGCAATGCCGAGACGGAAAAGCAGGCGCTTTCCGCCGAACGTAACAGCTCTTCCAAGCTCATCGGCCAGATGATGAAGGAAGGCCGCCGCGAGGAGGCCGAAGCCCTCAAGAAGAAGATGGGCGAAGTGGGCGACCGCATCAAGGAGCTCGACGCCGTGGCTTCCGCCGCTGCGGAAGAGCAGGAAGCACTTCTCCTCTCCATCCCCAACATGCCGCACGACGGCGCCCCCGTCGGCTCCGATGAGACGGCCAACCCCGAGCTGCGTCAGTGGGGCACCAAGCCCGAGATTGCCGAGCCCAAGGATCATGTGGAAATCGGCACCAAGCTCGGTCTGCTCAACTTCGAGGACGCCGCCCGCATCTCCGGCAGCGGCTTCATCGTGTACCGCGGTCTCGGTGCTCGTCTGGAGCGCGCACTCATCAACTTCCTGCTGGATACGCAGACGCTTGAAAACGGCTATCAGGAAACAGGCGTGCCCTTTATCGTGAAGCGCGAGTGCATGTACGGCACGGGCCAGCTGCCCAAGTTTGAGGAGGACATGTACGGCATCGAAGAGAACGCCATGTTCCTCGTCCCCACCGCCGAGGTGCCCGTCACGAACCTCTGCCGCGACCAGATTGTCAAGGAGGCCGACCTGCCCATCAAGATGACGGCTTACACCCCCTGCTTCCGCCGAGAGGCCGGTTCCGCCGGGCGCGAGAACAAGGGCATGATTCGCGTGCACCAGTTCGACAAGGTGGAGCTCGTGGAAATCTGCAAGCCCGAGGACGGCTTCGCCGAGCTGGAGAAGCTCACGGGACATGCCGAGAGCATTCTCCAAAAACTCGGCCTGCACTACCGCGTCATCGAGCTCTGCACGGGCGACGTCGGCTTCTCCTCCGCTAAGACTTACGATATCGAGGTCTGGGCTCCCGGTCAGGGCAAGTATCTGGAGGTTTCCAGCTGCTCCTGTTTCACGGACTATCAGGCGCGCCGCATGAAGCTGCGCTACAAGGACGCCGAGGGCAAGATGCGCATCCCCTATACGCTCAACGGCTCGGGTACGGCGCTTCCGCGCCTCTATGTCGCCCTGCTGGAGCAATGCCAGCAGCCCGACGGCTCCGTGAAGATTCCCGCCGCGCTGGTGCCTTACTTCGGCGCGGAGAGCATTGCGCCCAAGGCCTAAGCTGAATGTTTCAGGAGCCGCCCGACAGAGGGCGGGCGGCTCCTGCTTCCTTTTTTCGCCCTCTCCTTCTTCTTTTCTGTAAGCACTATTGCCGCCATGCCGACTCTGAGCAGCATCATGGGGCCGATTTTCTGGCTCATCATCTTCTTCGCCGTGCTGGCGCTGGCCGTCGTGGCCGAGCGTCTGTTCTACTTCCACCGCGTCAACATCAACTCGGGCGACTTCCTGCGCGGGCTCTCTGCCCTGTTGCGAGCGGGTAAGTATGATGAGGCTCTGCACGAGGCGCGTCAGCTGCCCGGGCCCATGGCACGCGTGGTGGAGTCCGTGCTGCCGCACCACCGCCTCGTCCGCTCCGAAATGCGTGAAATTGCCATGGAAGCTGCCGAGCTGGAGGTGTACCGCATCGAGCGCAACATCGGTACGTTGCAGGCCTGTGCCACTGCCATGCCCATGCTCGGCATTCTCGGCACGCTGCTCTCGCTGGTGAACTTTTATGAGCAGCCCGGCATCATCGACGGAGCCGCCGCGCCGCCCGCGGTGGCTGCTGTGCTGCAGCAGGCTTTGATGCTCTCGGCTACGGGTGTGGCCCTCTGCATCCCCGCCTACCTTTTCTACATGTATCTGGCGGGGCGTGCCCGCAAGATTATCAACAACGTGGAACGCGCCGGGCTGGAGTGTGTGCACATTATCTGCGATGCCCGCGAGGCCGCCGAGGAAAAAGCGCGTGAGGAGCAGGCCGCCGCTGCCGCCGCCGCGGAGCGTAAGTGCTGCTGCTCCTGCGAGCTGCCCGCCGCCTCCGCAGAGGAGCAGGGAGAAGCCTAACCGCCGTTTTTTCTATGCGCCGCATCCGTTCCCGACTGCATGACATGGGTGGCACGGCCTTGGTGCTGTGCGGCATCAGCTTGTTGCTGGTGCTTTGCTGCTGCGTGTTGCTGACGCACCATGTCGCTCCGCGCTACGGCGTGCGTGTGCGTCCCGCTGCCTCCCACTTCACCATGGGCGGCTACGACCGCTCGCAGACCCACATCCTGTCGATTTCCGCGGGCGATGAACCTCGCCTCTACGATGGTTCCGTCCGCATCGCGGGCGACATGCAGGGCGTGGAGGCTGTGCTTGCGCAATGGGCGGGCGAAACGCCCTCCCGCGTGACAGTGGTGCTCGTGGCGGACAGTGCCGTGACCGCGGGCACGCTGCAAACACTCACCGACATGGTGCTGAGCCACGGAATGAATTGCCATCTCGGCGCTGTGCCGAGCATCGAATAATGCAGAAGACGACGCCCCAGGACCTGACCTTCCACACGCGTTTCGACCGCCGTGCGCACGGGTGTCTGCCGCTCTTTGTTGTCGGCGTCTTTCTCGTGGTGCTCTCGGCTATTTGGCTGGTGCCCGTCAAAAAGCCGGAGCCCCTTCGCCCCCTCGGTGTGGGCGAGGTGATGCGAGAGAGCGATCCCGTTACGGAATTTCTCGTGCGGGAGCACAGCCCGCTGCCGCTGCTGCAACCCCGCGCCATCGACCCTGATTTTGACGAGGTGGAGCGTATGCCCCTGCGCCGCGAGCTTACCCCCATGCCGGCCCCCCCTGTGCGTCTTTTCTCCGGCGCCCCGGATTCCGCCGTACTGGAGGCGGAGGCCCTGCTGGAGCTTCCCCCCACGACAGACGGAAAGGAGGCACAGCCGTGAGCTTCTCCCTTCTCGCCCTCTTCGGTATCCCCGAGGTGACTCCCGCGCAGTTCATTGAGGGGCTGCTGCACTGTGGGCTTTTCCTGCTGCTCTGTATCATGATCCCTGTGCAGCTCAGCGCCAAGCTGCGCCGCATGAGCAAGGCCCGCACCCACCGCACCTGCCGCATCTGCGGCTACCGCTTCCTTCGCCGCGACGGGGAGCAGGAGATGCTCTGCCCGCATTGCGGGGCGAAGAATTGACCCCACGGCGCATGAGCCGCGCCGATTTATTTCAAAGAAGCGCATTTTGTCGGAAAATATTTTGATGTTGAAAAATATTTTCAAAAAAGAATAAAAAAGACGGCGCTTTGAGCTTGACCCCACCCGCCTCGACCGCTAACATGTTGTCAGCTCCCACCCAAAGGGAGGTCACACGCAAACCAAAACCAATACTGATATGAAGTTTCACTATGGTATGATGTCTCTCGTCGCCGCGTCTCTGATGCTGGCTTCCTGTGAGTCCATGGGTTCCCTCAACTCCGTTACCTCCAATCAGGCGAATGTCGCCGCTCAGGTGGTTCCCGCTACGGTGGTGAGCGCTCAGCGTACCACCATCGACACCAGCTCCACGGGTCGTAACCTCGGCACGGGCATCGGTGCCGCTCTGGGTGCAGGCTCCGGTGCTCTGCTGGGGCGCGGTAAGGGGCAGATTGTCTCCGCCGTCGGCTTCGGCGCTCTGGGTGCCCTCGCCGGTCGCTACGCTGTGGATGCCGCAGGCAACACCACCGCTCAGCGCCTCGTCGTGAAGGTGGACGGTTCCAAGACGCAGTACACCGTCACGCAGCCCGTCTACAAGGAAATCGGCGAGATTCCCGTCGGCGTGCACGGCACGCTGGAACTCGGCAACGGCACCTCCAAGTTCATCCCCGACGGCATGTAAGCCTCGGCTTTGACAATACCGATTTTATCATCCGCACGGCTCTGTTCCGGGCGGATGTTTTTTTGTCACTTGCGGGCGGACTTGCTTCTTGCCAACGCGTGCGCGGGTGGCTATAATGTCGCGGAGCTATGTTGACGCGCAGTTACAGAATGCAGGAGGCGCTGATGTGCTATTGGGCACAACAGGCCGTGGCTCTGTGCTCCGACATTGATGATGCTGCCGCGGAAGAGCTGATTGCTCCCGTGCAGACTGCGATTGCCGCCGTGCACCGCGATCGCCGCGTGGTCTTCATCGGTGGCAAGGGGTGTGGTAAGACTTCTCTGCTTGCGGCCGTGGCAGGCTGCCCCGTGATGGGCAGGGCCGTGTGGGACGGCCCCTACGTCTGCTGGCGCTACCGCTGCGACGACGGCGATGCAACCTGCTCCCGCTTCATTCCCGAACCCTCTTTGGAAGGCTTGGAACTCGTGGATACCGCCGCTTGTGACAGCGCAAAGGAGACGATAGCCGCTCTGCTGCCCGGTGCGGATGTCGTGGTGGCGGTGATGGATGCCCGCTTTGTGCAGGATTCCCCTGCATGGGAACTGCTGGCGGAATTGCCGGAGAATGCCGCAGGCTCCGTGCTTATTGCGCTCACGCACACGGATTCCCTTGCGGCGGAGTCAGTCATTCAGCTGGGGCAACACGTGCGCGACCTCTGCCGGGAGCGTATGAAGACAATGCCCGCCGCCTGTAACGTGAGCCCCGCTAACACCGCTGCTGTGGAAGCCTTCACCACCCGCGTGCAAGAGGCTCTTGCGGCGCCTCGCGGCGTGCGAGCCGCTGTGCGTCGTGTGCAGGACGTTGCGGAAAATCTGCTGTACAAGCAGGGCAGTATTCTCAAAAAACGGGAGGAGGTCATGCGCATGAACAGCGGTTTCTTGGCGGGTATCGAGCAGGAAATCGACAATTTCCTGATGCGCCAGCAACAGGGCGCCAAAGCGCACTGCGGGCATTTCACGGATGCTGTCGTGCGAGTGAAGCCGCGTTTGCTGCGCCGTCTGCGCGGCACCTTCGGCTACGTGCTCTCGCCCGTCACGCTGCTGCGGCTGGAAAACTTCGGAGCCGGGCTGGAGAACGCCTGCTGCCGCATGGTGCAGGACGATGTCTGCCGCTTGCAGGAGGAGAGCGACCGCGATTTCATCCAAACCTGTGCTGCACATTGGAAAAGCGTGCGCCCGCGTATGAAGCAGACGCTCGAATGTGAAATCGGGGATTTTCCCGAAGAAAAACTGTCCGCCGAATTGGCGGAGCTGCGCCACCGCCTCAAAAATCACATGGGTGAACCCTTCCGCACGGAACAGGTGCGCCGCAAACTGGCGGAGGCTTTCCGCAGCCCTGCGGGGTGGATGCAGGCGACGCTGATATTCGCCTGTCTGCTGCTTGCCGTGGCCGGGGGAACGGGCTATATCGGGCAAAATGTCATTGCCGAGTGGTTGGCCGGCTCTGCCGCCGTGCTCTGGTTTCTCGGTTCCGTCGCGCACTTGGTGGTCTCCAAACGCCTGCGGGAAAAGACGGCCGATGTGTGTGACCGCCTGTGCACCGCCATGGGCCCCGCTCTCATGCCCCTTACAGAGCAACTCATCATCTCCCGCGTGGCGGCTTACCGCAACCTGTACACGGCACCGCGCCTGAAAGTCGCCGCACGTGAAACAACGCTGGAGCCGCTGCGCCGACGCCACGGCGAAATCCTGCGCCGCATCCGCACCTCCGCACACGTCTGATTTTTCCGCTTCCCCGTCTCCCTATGGAACCTGACCTTTTCACCCCGCACGGCACGTCGGCGCTGCAAAGCGATGCCGTTTCCGCGTCCATGCCCTTGGCCGCGCGGATGCGCCCCGAATCGTTGGATGAGGTGGCGGGGCAGCGTCACCTGCTGGCGGACGGCAAGCTGCTGCGCCGCGCCATCGAGACGGACCGCTTCTCCTCGCTCATCTTCTATGGTCCGCCCGGAGTGGGCAAGACGACGCTGGCCTATGTCATTGCCCGCTGTACGGGCGACTACTTCGTGATGCTCAACGGCGTGGATTCCGGTAAAGGCGAGATTCTGCGGGAAATCGAGCAGGCTAAGACGCGGCAGGCGCTGCATGGGCAGAAGACCATCCTCTTTGTGGATGAGCTGCACCGCTTTAACAAGGCGCAGCAGGATGTGCTGCTGCCGCATTTGGAGAAGGGGACGGTGCGCTTCATCGGCGCGACGACGGAGAACCCCTATTTCGCCATCAACAGCGCGATGCTCTCCCGCTCGCAGATTTTCCCGCTGGAGCCCGTGCCCGATGCGGACATTATCGCCCTGCTGCGCCGTGCCGTGGCGGATGACAAGCGCGGTCTGGGCTTCATGAAGCTCCTTGTGGATGAGGCCGCCTACGAGCATCTGGCCCTGAAAGCCGATGGTGATGCCCGCAAAGCTCTCACCGCGTTGGAGGTTGCGGCCCTCTCCACCCCCAAGGATGCGGACGGCACCATCCACGTGACACTGGAGGTGGCGGAGGAATCCATCCAGAAGAAGGCCATCCGCTACGACAGGGCAGGAGACGGGCACTACGACACCATTTCCGCCTTCATCAAGTCCATGCGCGGCAGCGATCCCGATGCCGCGTTGTACTGGCTCGCCTTCATGCTCAACGCCGGGGAGGATATCCGCTTCATCGCCCGCCGCATCGTCATTTGCGCGAGCGAGGATGTAGGCCTTGCTGATTCCAATGCTCTGCGCGTAGCCATCGCCGCAGCTCAGGCCGCGGAGATGGTCGGCATGCCCGAGGCTCGCATTCCTCTGGCCCACGCCGCCGTCTACATCGCCACAGCACCCAAAAGCAATTCCGCCTATGCGGGGCTCGGGGCCGCCATGCAGGATGTGAAGGAAGGACGAACCCTCCCCGTGCCTGACCATCTGGCCACTCCCACCCGCAAGAAACTTGCCCGCCTTCGCGGCGTGGCGGCGGAGGATACGGAATACAAATACGCCCACGATTTCGAGGAGAATTATGTGCCGCAGGCCTATCTCCCCGAAGGTCGCCGCTATTATACCCCTTCGCACAATGGTCTGGAACTCCGCATTGCCGAGCGTATGGAGCACCTGCGCCGCCTGTTTGAGGAATCGCAGGGAAAATGAAAAAGGCCCCGCCGCTGTGAGAAACGGCAGGGCGAGAATGGAAACGGAGTCCGCGAGGAAAGGAAATCGCTTATCCGTCAGTTTTGTTTGATATTGCGCTTCACCTTGTCCGCGCGGCGTTGTTCCTCGCGCTTTTCCTTGTTGTATTCGCGGATGCCGGCGCGCTTGTCGCGGCGCATGCGGGCGGCGTTCTTGTCGGGCTTGGCATCGCCCCAGAGGGTGAGAATGTGCTCACCCGCCTTGCCGGAGCGCGTTTCGGGGCCGATGCGCATGTTGGCGCGGATGAGGGTTTTCAGGCGTTGGGACACAATGCCGTTCTGGCGCGTGATGCCGATGAGCAGGTTGTACGCCGCCTGGCGGTCCTCCACCTTGTAGGCGGGGTCGGAGAAGATGCGGGTGCAGTGCTGCTTGATGGCGTTGAGGTCGGGCACGAAAGAAGGTTTCAGGAAGCCGTCCTTGGTGTCCATCTCTTTGTAGAGGAACTCGCGGGCGTTGAACTCGTGGCGGCGAAGACAGCCCGTTTTGTCGTTCGGGTCCGCCATGCGGATGCGCTCGATGATGTCCGACGGCGGTTTGATGGGCAAATCCGCTGCCTTGCTGAGCAGGCGGGCGCGGGCCTCGTTCTCCTCGTGGTCGGCTTCCTCCAGAATGGTGTTGCGCTGCCGCAGCAGGTCGAGGTTCTTCTTAATGTTGGCGAGGCCTTCGGCACCCTTGTAGTCACCGAGGTCATCCGTGCCGTGCAGGTCGGCATAGATTTCGCCGTCCTCATCCAGCATCACCACGCGCGGGCAGTAGCCGAAGCCGGGCAGACGCAGGCTGCCCTTGATGTCCACTCCGTTGTCGAGGTCCTTGTTCTTGTCATCCTGATAGCTCGGCAGGGCGAGCAGCACGGCGTTGCCCGCGGCTTGCTCCAGCTCGGGGGTGTCCCAGAACTCGTGCAGCATGCGGTTGCTGCGCGTGTTCCAATCCGGCCCGTAGACATAGACGATGATGCCGTCCGGTCCCGCGGCTTTCTTGGCGTCTCTGAAGGTTTTGACGCGCTGTGCGGCATCGGCGGCGGGCAGGGCCAGCAGGGCTCCGAGGGTGAGGAGAGTGCCTTTAATGAGTGCGTTCATAGACGTTGAAGAGGTTGAATTTCAGACTGGCGTTGCCGCCTTGGGAGGTGGTGCTGATGCGGACGTAGCGCGCCGCGACCGTGCGGGTGAACTCCAGCCGGTTGAAGCCCTTGGCGGAGGCATCGGGCATGTCCATGAGGGGTTCCCAGTTCTCGCCATCCAGCGAGGTTTCCAGCAGACTGCCCGCAGGGGCACCCGGGCAGAAGATGATGCCGCCGATGTTCACGCGCTTGCCGAGGTCGAGGGTCACGGCTTCTGTCTTGGAACTGGCGGTCTCGATGCGCCCGCCCTTGGCGGTGAGGGCTGCGGCGTGTTGCAGAATGTGCTTTTCGTCGTCGGAGTAGGTGGTGAGGTGCAGCAGGCAGCCTTCGGAGGCGAGCTTGCCGTGGAACTCATCGATGAAGGGCAGCTTGGGGCTCTCCTGATCCTTTACCATGGCGCTGTACTTGTCGAAGAGGGCCTTGTCCTTCAGCTGCTCGGCGGCCTGAATCATGGCCGCGAGCATCATGTCGGGGTCCTTGGCCTCCGGGCGCTTCTGCTCTGTCTCCGCGAAGAAACGGCCCGAGAGTGCCTTGTTGTCCTTGGCGGAGGTACACATGGCCCACACCAGCATCTGGTGGTAGGAGGGCTTTTGCATGGCGGTGTCGCGCACCATCTGCAGGTACTGCTGCTTGAAGTTGGTGGCCTTGTTGAGCGAGAGGAATTGGATGTCGAGCATCTCGTCAATCTTCCAGCCGAGGTCGTCCAGCTCACCGATGTTCTCGAAGAAGGGTTTGTAGGCATTGACACGCTGGAGCGGCGCACGGAGCAGGGGGATGAGCGAGGGATAGACGGCCTCCATGAGGTAGTCGCCCGCGCGGGCGGGGTAATTCGGCGCGAGGGCTTCGCAAATCTTCTTGTTGAGCGAGAGCCACGTGTTCGGGTTGCGCTTCATCTTGTCCGCCACCATGCTCAGGTAGTTGCGCCAGATGGGCAGGTTGAGCGGCTGCACGCCCAGCGCACGCTCGTAGAGCTTCACGGCATCCTTGAGGTTGCGGCGCGCGACCATCACGCCCGCAATGGAGCCGATTTCCTGCGAAAGACGCGTCTTTTCCGGCTCTTTGTACATGGCGGTCATCATCTGGAAGGCACTCCATGTGTGCTCGCCGCAGAAGCCCCAGTGCGGGAAATGCTTGCTGTTGACACTGTTGCAGAGCTTCCATTCTCCGTCCAGATACACCGTATAGGCGCAGTGGCCGGGCTCGCCCATGGTGACGGCCGGCACGCCGTTGGCGCAGGCGCCCGTGGTGCCGAAGTGCGAGAGCCCGCCGCAGACGGCGCCGATGTCGCGCGTCATCTTGGCCATGTTGTTGGGGTAAATCTTGCGGTAGGGCGCGTAGTAGGCATCCCCGAAGATGACATCACCGAATTCGTTGAGCGGCAGATAGGGCACTTGGCCCGCGAGGCCCGCATACTCGCGGTCGGGCACGGAGCAGTTGTCGCGCGCCCAGCGCATGGTGGTGGCGCTGCCGAAGCCGTTCATGCCCTTCCAGCCGCCCACGAAGTGCAGCAGCCAGTCCGGCTGCCCCCAGAAGGAGCTGTTGAGCAAATCCTGCTCGATGCTCTCCGCAAAGAACAGGTAGCGCTCCTTGGCGAGCATGTAGACGCTCTCCTTGTCCTGTCGGCGCGCGCCTTTTTTCTTCTCGGGTTGCGGCATGCCGATGGATTCGTACTTCTCCTTTTCTTCCTCGGAGAGCTCTTCTCCCTCGCCGTACCAGCCGTTGCGGGCAAACTCCACGGCGATGGCGGCGGCCATGCGCTTCTTCATTTTCTCCTGCGCGGGCGTGAGCTCGGCGGGCTTGTCCTTGCGCTTCTCTTCCGCGATAAGGAACTCGTTCACCATGGCGAGGGCCACATCCGCCTTGCTCATCTCACCGTCGTAGACGAAGCTGGCGCACCATTCGGAGTTGTTCAGCAGCGGGGAGAGGCGTTTGCACGCGGCGGGGTCGCGCATGAGCGCGGAGAGCTTGTCGAGGTTCGCGCGGTTGAGTACCTCCCACTGCGCGAGCATCAGCTCATTGGCGGGGTCATGCAGGAAGGTGTCCACCGTGCCGTCATCCACGCGCTTCAGTCGGCTGCGGATGGCGGATTCCAGACGGATTTTGAGGGATTTCGGCTGCTTCCACTCCTGACCCGTGGAGCTCTTTTGGATGACGATGGGCTCATCGGGGATAGGCTCTTCCTCCTCGTCCTCCACCTCGGGCTCGGGTTCCTCGGCAGGGGCGGGGCTGTCGTCTTTCTTGTCGGGTTCTTCCGTTTCATCCTCCGTCTGCCAGTCGTCCACCACGACATCGCGCTTGAGCTGTTCGATGGTCTGAGCCTTGGTGGGGGCGGGGGGCGGTTCCGTTTCCTCGTTGAGCAGGGTGTAGATGTAGTAGCCCAGGCCGCCGAGCACGGCAAGCATCAGGAGCCACAGCCATGCGGGAACTCCCTTGCCTGCGTGGTTGGCGAGGGTGGGGCGGGCGGCGACGCTGCCGTCGCCGGCAGCGGTGTGGAGCTTTTTCTTTTTGGGCTGCTCCTCAGTGTGTTTCTCGCTCTTTGTTTCCTCCGCGGTCTGCGCGGTGAGGTCGATGTAGACGGGCGCCTGTTCTTCTGTTGCAGAAGCAGGGGTCTCTTCCTCTTCCGTCACCAGCTCCAGCTTGCATTGCCCGATGCTGTAGAGCGTCCCAGCGCTCATGATTTCGCTGCTCACGCGGCGTCCTTCCTGCCACACGCCGTTGGAGGATTGTTCATCCGTGAGCTCGACGCCGTTCTCCGTGACGCGCACGGAGCAATGCAGACGCGACAGCGCGGAATCTTCGGGCAGCGCGATATCACAGCTTTCGCCGTCGCGCCCGATGCGGTAGCCTCCGCCGATGTCCGCGGGCATCGGGTAGCCTGTCTGTTCGCCAGTGGGGGTGGTGATGCGTAAAATCGTCATGGTGGTGTCCGAACTTCCCGACATTATAGAGGAATGGTGTGATTTTTCAAGCAAACAATGCAAGAAAAGCGGATGAGACTTGCCAAGGGGCTCGCCCGCGTGTACAATCAGGGCGTACAATGAGCACGATGAAAGACCGCTTATTCGAGGAAATCCTGCAGGCACGGCAGCGAGTGTATGCCGTGGGCAATCCCACGCCGCTGCAGGAGCTGCGACTGCCCGATGTGGATGCCGTCGTCTTTGCCAAGCGCGAGGATTTGGGGCCCATCAAGGCCTACAAGTGGCGCGGCGCGTACAACTGCATGGCGAAGCTGACGCCGGAGCAGCGCGAGGGCGGTGTCGTGGCGGCGAGCGCGGGCAACCATGGTCAGGGCGTGGCTCTGGCGGCGGCGCGTCTCGGCTGCAAAGCGCACATCTTCATGCCCCGCTCCACCCCCGAGGTGAAGCAGAACGCCGTCCGCATGCACGGCGGCGAGCAGGTCGAGATTGTGCTCACGGGCGATTCCTACGATGCCGCCTCCGCCGCGGCGCACGAGTTTGCGGATGCCAACGGGCTGACCTTCGTGCACCCCTATGACGATCTCGCCACCATGGGCGGGCAGGGGACGCTGGCGGATGAAGTGGTGATGAGCGGCAAGGGACCCTTCGACCGCGTGTATCTCCAAATCGGCGGCGGCGGTCTGGCGTCCGGCTGCGCCTGCTGGTTCAAGAAGTTTTGGCCGGGCTGCAAGTGCATCGGCGTGGAGGGCGTGAATCAGGCCTCCATGAAGCTCGCCGTGGAAAGCGGGGATCGCGGGGTGCTGCCCTATGTCGATGTGTTCTGCGACGGCACCGCCGTGCGTCAGGCGGGTGAAAACACCTATCAACTTTGCCGCGAGCTGCTGGACGGCTTTGTGACGGTCACGAACGACGAGGTCTGCAAGGCCATCCGTTCGCTTTGGAACAGCATCCGCGTGGTGACGGAGCCCTCCGGCGCCATGGGGCTCGCAGCCTTCCTGAAAGACTGGGAGGCAGGTGAAGTGAAGCCCGGTGAGAAGTGCCTTGTCGTGCTCTCCGGCGCGAACATGGATTTCGCCCAGATGGGCGTGGTGGCCGCGCGAGCGGGTGTGGGGCAGAGCAAGCGCAAGCAGCGCTATCTGCAAATCCCCATGGAGACCAAGCGCGGGCAAATCCTGAAATATCTCGAAAACATTCCCGCGGGCGTGCAGCTCACGGATGTGCAGTACGGCCGCGTGGGCGGGGACATTCAGTACCCCGTGTTCGGTGTGCTCGGCACCAAGGAACAGTTTGCGGAGATTGAGCAGCGCCTTGCCGCACAGGGATTGAAGGCGGTGGATGTGTCGGAGGATGTGGATGTGGCTTTCCGCATGATTTCCTACGACCGCGAGCATTTGCACCACCCCGTGTTCTTCGTTATCGAGTTCCCCGAACGCCCCGGTGCCTTCACGGAATTTATGCGTGCCATGGGCGAGTATGCGAACCTCTGCTACTTCAACTACCAGTACTCGGGCGAATCCGTCGGTCGCGCCCTGGTGGGGCTGGAGTTCGCCACCCGCGAGGACCGCGACGCCTGCCGTGCACTGGCGGACACGCTCAAGGGCAAGGCCATTCAGAGCATTCACGAACTGCCGGATGCGGTGCGCCACCGCGTGCTGGACCGCATGAGCCCTGCCGAGTGATGCTGATTCTTGCTTCCCAATCCCCGCGCCGCCGCGACCTCCTGCAACGCGAGGGGGTGGATTTTGTCGTCGAGGTGCTCCCCACGGAGGAGCTGGATGACCCGACGTTGCCGCCCGAGGAGCTTTGCGCACTCAACGCCGCGGCCAAGGCCGCTGCTGTCGCCGCACAGCACCCGCAGGACACCGTCGTCGGCGCGGACACGCTGGTGTTCATCGACGGGCACCCGCTCGGCAAGCCCGCGGATGAGGCCGATGCCGTCCGCATGCTCACGGAATTACAGGGCCGCACGCACTGCGTCTGCACGGCGGTGGCCGTCTTTATGCCCGGCGGCGAACGCCGCGATTTTGCCGTGAAGAGCTATGTGACCTTCCGCCGCATGGATGCCGCCGCGATTGAGAATTATCTGCGCGAGGTCTATGTGCTCGACAAGGCGGGTGCCTACGCCATGCAGGAGAAGAGCGAGCTCATCGTCGAAAAGGTAGAGGGCGATGTGGACAATGTCATCGGTCTGCCCGTGAAACAGCTGCTCGATGTGCTGAACGCCTAAGCCGCCGCCATGAGACGACTTGCCGCCCTCTTCCTGTTGTGCTGTCATGTGGCATTTGCGGCGATTCCCGCGCCGAGAACCGGGGAGAACACGCCCAAGTATGAGTGGCGCGGGATGCACTTGGATGTGTCGCGCCACTTTTTCCCGCTTCCCGTGGTGCGGGAGTTTATCGACCGCATGGCCGCGCTGAAGCTCAACCGCCTGCACCTGCACCTGACGGACGGCCCCGGCTGGCGCGTGGAAATCAAGGCGTACCCGCGCCTGACGGAAGTGGGCGCGTGGCGCAAGGATTTGGAGAAGGAAAACTGGGACTGGCCCGAGATTCGGCTCGGCAAGGATTTTTCCAAGGTGGAGGGCGGTTTTTACACGCAGGAGAAGCTGCGCGAGCTGGTGGCTTATGCCCGCGAGCGTGGGGTGATGATTGTGCCTGAAATCGATTTGCCCGGGCATTCCTACGCCGCTCTGGTGGCCTATCCCGAGCTGGCGCGTACGGATTTTGCGGAGATGGGGCTGCGCGGCGGCGACGTGATGGACACGGAGAACCCGCAGACGCTGGAATTCGCCAAGACCGTGCTCCTTGAGCTGATGAGCATTTTCCCCGCCGATACCCCGCTTCATCTCGGCGGAGATGAGGTGATGGCGGAATTTTCCACGCCCGAGCAGCAACGCCGTTGGATGCAGCAGCTCGTGGATTTTGTCCGCGCTCACGGCCGCGAAGCCATCACATGGGATGATGCCGCCATGAACGGCGTAACAGGGCAGGTGGTCATGGTTTGGCAGCCCGCCCATGTGGACGCCATGCTTCGCTCGGGTGCCCCGCTCATTCTCTGCCCCTGCTCGCACTTCTACTTCGACTACCGCCAACGCCCCGAAGACAAGGGCATGGGCGACGCCGTCATTTCTCTCGAAAAAGTTTTTTCGTATCGCATCCCCGAAGGCAACATCCGCGGCATTCAAGGCAATGTCTGGACGGAGCACATCACCACCCCCGAACAGCTCTTCTACATGGCCTTTCCCCGCGCCGCCGCCGTTGCCGAACGCGCCTGGGGCAGCGAAGAACGACCCTTTTCTGAGTTCGCAGCGGACTGTTGCAATCAGGAAAGTAAGCGAGGCACCTCGCGGCGCAAATAAACAAAATGGTCTGACGCAGAGCGTCAGACCATCCGGAGAAAGTTAGACTAGTGTATCAACGATAGACTTCGTTTCTCATCGCTTGCCGTAGCGCCGTTCGCGGACGGCGAAGGCGGCGAGGGCTTCCTCGAAGTCGGCGCGGTCGAAATCGGGCCAGAGGGTGTCGGTGACGTGAATCTCGGCGTAGGAAATCTGCCAGAGGAGATAGTTGGAGAGGCGCATCTCGCCGCTGGTGCGGATGAGCAGGTCGGGGTCGGGCATGCCGGCGGTGTAGAGGCTTTGGCCCAGCAGCTCGGGCGTGATGTCCTCGGGGGCGAGAGTGCCCGCCTTCACCTGCTCGGCCAGCGCACGGGCGGCGGCGGTGATTTCCTGACGCGAGCCGTAGGAAAGCGCGAGCACCACGTTGAGCTTGGTGTTGTACTTGGTGGTCTCGATGGCTTTTGCCAGCTCCTCGCGGCAGTCCTCGGGCAGCATGTAGAGCTCGCCGATGGCGTGCAGACGAACGCCTTTTTCCATCATTTCAGGCGTGCGCTCTTGGAGATATTTTTTGAGCATCCCCATGAGCGCGGTGACTTCCAGCTTGGAGCGCCCCCAGTTCTCGGTGGAGAAGGCATAGAGCGTGACCCATGGAATTTCCTTTTCGATGCAGAGGTCGATGACGCGCTGCACTGTTTTGACGCCGTTCAGGTGCCCCGTGGCGCGGGGCAGAAGGTGCTGCTTCGCCCAGCGTCCGTTGCCGTCCATGATGAAGGCAAGGTGCTGCGGCTGTTTGGGCTTTTTATCCATGCAGAGGGGAAAATCAGAGCTCGTATTCGCCGTACTCGGCCAGGATGGCTTCCACGCGGGCGACGTCCTCGGGGGAGTCCACGCCGCTGGTGGTCTTGCGGCCGCGGTAGGTCACCTCCACCATCTTGACACGCAGCCCGTTGTAGAGGAATCGCATCTGCTCCAGACCCTCCACGCAGCCCTTTTCATAGTCGGATTCGGGCAGCTCAAAATAGTTCTTGAGCGCGGCGTGCGTGTAAGCGTACAGACCCACATGGCGGCGCACGGGGCTCTTCTCCATCGTCTCACGCGCTTTCTCGGGCTTGCGGATGGCGGGGATGGTGCTCTTGGAGAAGGCGAGGGCGTAGCCGTCCTTGTTCACGAGCACGGTCGTGCCGCTGTAAGGGGTCGTCTTCTTGGATTCCACGAGGCGGTCGTACTCCGCCCAGTCGAGGTGGATGCAGGGCGTGAACACGTCGGCGGGGCAGGCCTTCCATTCATCGATGAGCTGCTGGATGACCCACGGGGGGCAGAGGGGATTGTCGCCCTGGAGGTTAATGATGAAGTCGGGGGCCGTTTCCTGTTGGCTCACGGCATCCCAGCAGCGCTCCGTGCCGCTGCGGCAGGTCTCGGCGGTCATCACGGCGGGCACGCCCGCACCTGTGCAGTAGTCCACGATGCGTTGGTCATCCGTGGCGACCACGTAGGAGCAGTTGTCATTGTGGCGGCAGATGGAGGCGGCGATGTCCGCCACGCGCTTGATCATCTCCACACCCGCGATTTTCACGAGAGGCTTGCCGGGCAGGCGGGTGGAGGCATAGCGGGCGGGAATGACGATGAGGATGTTTTGAGACATAGCGATAGAAAAAGCTGTTGCCCTAAAGCCTACCCCATGCGCGCGTCCTTGACAAGAAAAATCGCCGAAAAGCATTGCCAAACGGAGAAAAGAAACGGCGATAATCTTTTTTTTGAGCTTTTTCTCCTCTTTTCTTGACTTGCTACGGAATTGCGTTATATGATTGACAATAATACATACTTTTCGCATGGCGCGTTTCTCTCCTGTTTCATCACAGGCTGCCGACGCGTTCCTTATGGTTCCTTTTCCAAACATTTCTCCTATGAAAAAGACACTTTTCCTGACTGCTGTTCTCTGCGGAAGCGTCATCGCTCCCGCTGTCGGAGATACCGTCGACGTGTTTGTTCCTCAATCCATCATCTGCGTGCAACAGGGGGAGACGGCCACGCTCACATCAACATTGACTGCAGGGACTGAGTCTTACAAAACCTGCACTGCTGTTGAAGGAACGGAAAGTACGGTGGGTGAGATTTTGACGCAGGAGCAGGCATATCATACATCTAACAATAAGCGTTCCGCTATTGTGAAAGACGGACAGGGGGTGTTGGAGGTGACTGACAATCTTCAAATGCAAAACGCTCTTCTGGTGCGCGAAGGAACGATGAAAATCACTGATGCGACCATCAGAAATGCTCCCGTCGGTGTCGGCGGCAGTGGCAATAATCTCTCTGTCGGTGGTAGAAATGCCCATCTGATTTTGGACCATGCTACCTATACAACGATTCGTGAGGATGGTACGGACCCCCTGTCAACGAGTTCTGTTTCCATCGGGTCTCTCGACGGAGATGCCACGGTTGATTTGCTCAACAATTCAACGCTTCATACCAGACAGACTATCTTTTTAGGCGGGCATACCGCGTGGTTCCCTCCGTCGGATCCGAAGTGGGAAACCCGCCCCCACAAAGGCGGTAGCTATGCTTATGTGGATTCAGACCCGACGAATACGGCATCCGTCGGTGAGGGTAATGTGCGGTATAATGCGTTGACGGAATACGCAGGGTTTGAAAATGAATATCAGACAGCTCTCGGTACGCGTTTCAGTACTGTAATGGTTAATGTTAAGGATGGTTCTCTATTGGAATCCGGCTCCGGCTTCTACATCGAGAATGCCACGCTCAATATCGATGCTGCGATCGTTAATACCGGGAAAAATACCAATGCCGACAATGTTTTCGTCGGCGGGGGAACCGGAACCCGAGCCGTCCTGAATATCACCCATGGAGGTGTCATGAACGTGTTGAATAATCAGCAGTTCAATGTGTCCTCCAGTTCCTCGCTCGTGGGCAATGACAGCAGGATTACCATTAGCGGAGATGGTTCTCAGCTCAATCTCGGGACCTACGCCCTTTTCGGCTATTTCAGCAAGGATGTCGACAGCACGTCTGCTGTTTTCCTTGAACGCGGAGGTGCGCTCAATGCAAAGTCTCTGTACCTCGGCAGCAGCTACGATGCTAACGGCAACCACTCCATCACATTGACGGAGGGCGGTTTGCTGAATGCAACGAATTTTATCACGATGTTCTCCGGCAGCACGCTTACGGTAGATGCGGACTCTATCGTAACGTCTCCTCTGGTTCAGGTTGACGGAGGTGCTGTCATCGAGAATAACGGAACCATCGAGGGCGAGATTGTCGTGTATAGTGGTGGGTGTCTCAAGGGTAGCGGCACCATGGGCGCGACAACACTCAAAAGCGGAGCCAATCTCATCGTCGGCAATTCTCCCGGCAAGCAGACCTATACGGGTGATTTGATTGCCGCCGGTGTTGTGGATTTCTCCGTGGATGAACTGCTCTATCCGCAGCCGGCAACCGATGTGACTGCCGGCTGGGAATCCGGCTGTTACTCTGTTATCGATATGCAGAATCATGAGCTTCAACTCAATGGAAGTATCACCATCACCTTGAGTGCTACGGCTGCGGAACAGGTGGATGGAGTGGAGCATTTTGAACTCGTCTTTGCGCAGAATATCGGCAACTCTGATTATTATACGCAGGATGTGCTTACGTCGTTGACCGCAAAGACCTTCATTAATATTAATGGACAGTCGGGATATCTCGGTGAGTCGAAGCTCTACGATGCCCATTTTGAAATCAAGGGCAATAACCTTGTGTGGGTATACGGCGAAGTAACCCCCGAACCCGCCACGGCGACCCTCTCGCTGCTGGCTTTGGCAGGGCTGGCAATGCGCCGTCGTCGCCACTAAGATGCGAGGCAAGCTCAACATTCTTCGGCACCCGCTCATTTTAGGGCGGGTGTTTTTTTCGCTAGGTATCAGTAAGCAGGAGAAACTCGCGAAAAAAAGTCAACTTCGCCGTACTTTTTCCCTTGCGTTCACGGGGGCGAGATGATAGAAATAGAGAATCACATGAAAAGTTTTCTCAACAAGGCAATGTTGCTCGGTCTCACGCTGATGAGCGGCGTGGCGTGCGCGTCGGAAGGCGCGGAGCATGCGGAAGGTCTTTCCTCGGATGCGCCCGTGCTGTGGGATATCCCCATTCCCTTCTGGGAGGGGCATTCGCTGCCCATCAGCAACTCGCTGGTGATGCTCACCTTGGCGGTGGTGCTGCTCATCGTGGTGATTCGTCTTGCCACCCGCAAGATGCAGCGCGTGCCCGGCGGCTTGCAGAATTTCATCGAATGGGTCTTCGAATCCCTTTACAACTTTGTGGAAGGGCTCGCGGGTAAGTATTTGGCTCGCAAGTATTTCTGGTACTTCGCCACCGTGTTCCTGCTCATCATGGTGAGCAACTATATGGGGCTCATCCCCGGTGTGGGCGAAGTGACCTTTGACGGCAAGCCCCTTTTCCGCGGCGCTAATGCCGACCTCAATGTGACGATTTTCCTCGGTTTCAGCTACGCGATTCTGTGGTTCATCTGGGTGATGCGCGAGCAGGGGCTCAAGCATTTCCTGCTGCACACCTTCGGGCCCAAGGGCGGGCTCACGGGCTTCCTGAAATACGCGCTGCTGCCGATTTTCTTCTTCGTCGGCATGATTGAGATTCTCTCCATCTGCGTGCGTCCCGTGGCTCTCGCCGCTCGTTTGTTCGGCAACATCTACGCGGGCGAGGCCATCCTCGAAAAGATGGGCAGCATCAGCTTCGCGGCCATGCTGCCCTTCATGGGGCTGGAGATTATCGTCGGCTTCGTGCAGGCTCTCGTGTTCCTGATGCTCACCGCCATCTTCCTCAAGACGCAGGTCGGCGGGGATGAAGAAGAGGAGCACTAAGAAAGATTTCCTCTGTCTGTTCATGAAGCAAACCGTGAGGGCAGGGGTTCAATAACAACAATAAACACAATAACATACCATGATTACTCCCATGATTGCTGAAGCCGCCGCTGCGGTGGGTCCCGCGGGTCTCGCTGCCATCGGTGCCGGTCTCGGTATCGGTCTCATCGGCGCCAAGGCCGCTGAGTCCACGGGTCGCAACCCTGCCTCCTTCGGTAAGGTGCTGACCATCTCCATCCTTCTCGCCGCTCTGGTGGAAGGTGTGGCCTTCGTGGCCATCTTCATGGGCTGAGTTCGCTCAGTTCACGGCCGCGCTCCCCGAGCGGGAGTGCGGCCCGCCCCCTTTCCCCTGTCGTATCCGTCCGTCTCTTTTCACTCTCAACTTTTTAAACGAAACCATTATTTATGTACACACCGTATCTCGCGTCCGATATGATGCAGCTCGTCGATAAGTTCGGCCTGCACACCGATGTCTTCATCGCGCACCTCATCGCCTTCACCATTCTGGCGGCGGCGGTGGCCAAGTTCGGCATCAAGCCCATCATGGCCCAGCTGGAGGAGCGCCGCAAGCGCATCGAGG
>CALBJX010000063.1 GCA_937893015.1 uncultured Verrucomicrobiales bacterium
CAATGCCATATCACGTGCATGGAATTCCCGCCCACTCTGCCTTTATTAACAATAAGATACAATACGATATTATACATGAAAAAGACTCTGATTGCAATCCTTGCCTTGAGCGGACTCGCCATGGCTGAGGGTGTGACCTACTCGGAAACGCTCACTCTTACGACCACCTCTACGTATTGGGGAAAGGGAAACTCGCGCTCCGGCGATGATGATCCTGCCCACTGGAGTAATTCTACGGCAAACGACGGCATTGCTGCCGATTATGTCTATTACGATTTCATTGCGGCGCCCAATGCCACAACCGGCATGATTTATTATGGTGTTGCCAATGGTAATGACTACGGATCGGGCGATGTCGTCATCTCTACAGCCGCAGATAAGAGTATCAGCTTTAATACACTTGCTCGCGGTGCTAATGGTGGTGAATATGTTGCTCTCACGCTTTCCAAGGAAGATCTCACCATTGGTGCTCATACCATTGGGGATACACTCGTGGAAGTAACCCTTACCTTTACGAATAATGTTGAGAAGGGTGCATATTCTGCTTGGGGTTACACGAAGGGTGCAACATCGGTTACAAACCTCGGCGGTGTACAAAACACGGCTAGCGGCGAAAACACGCTGACGCTGACTGAAAGCGATTTGATGAACGTGGATAAGCTGGTCTTCGTTATCGGCAACGCAAAGAATAACACGCAGGTGACAGGCTTGTCCGTGGTTTCTACCTTCAAAACCCCCGAGCCCGCCACGGCGACGCTTTCCCTGCTGGCGCTCGCCGGTCTGGCTTCCCGCCGCCGCCGCCACTAAAGCGACAAGCTACGGCTTAACTCTTCGGCATCCGCTCTTCCACGAGCGGGTGCCTTTTTTCTTGTTTAGCGCCGTGGCTCCTCTTCCTCGGGGCTACGCCCCACGGCGCGATATAAAGAAACCCGTCTGACGCGAGCAGCAGACAGGTTTTGTCTATCCTTGCGGCGGAGCCGCGCTTGCTTTCCAAATCAAAAATCTCAAATTACGAATCCTAAATCACAAATTCTTTGTTCCTTCTTCCCTTTTCCCCCCATGTGTGCTAGAGTGTCGGTGTTATGATGAATCTGCCTGTTCGTCCGCGTCGTAATCGCAAGAGTGCCGGGGTGCGTGGTCTGATGCGCGAGACCTCGCTGTCCGCGGCGCATTTGATTTACCCCATGTTTGTGCAGGAGGGGGAGGAGAACACCCCGATTGAGTCGCTGCCGGGGTGCACGCGCTGGTGCGTGGCGGATATTGCGGCAGAGTGTCGACGACTGTTCGATCTGGGTATCCCCTGCGTGGATCTCTTTGCCGTGGTGCCGGAGGAGAAGAAGGATGCCGCGGGTTCCGAGGCGTGGAATCCCGAGGGCGTGGTGCCGTGCGCCATCCGCGCCATCAAGGCTGCCGTGCCTGAGATGGTGGTGATGACGGATGTGGCGCTCGACCCCTTCAACACCTATGGTCAGGACGGCATCGTGCGCGAGTACGAGGACGGCAGCTATGAAATCCTGAACGATGAGACGGTGGAGGCCTTGGTGAAACAGGCGCTCTGCCATGCCCGCGCGGGGGCGGACATCATCTCCCCGAGCGACATGATGGATGGGCGCATCGCGGCGCTGCGTGCGGCGCTGGATGCCGAGGGCTTTGAAAAGGTGTCGCTTATGAGCTACACGGCGAAGTATGCTTCCGCTTTCTATGGCCCCTTCCGCGGGGCGCTGGGCAGCGCACCCAAGTTCGGCGACAAGAAGACCTACCAGATGGACCCCGCCAACGCCCGCGAGGCTCTGCGCGAGGCGGCTCTGGATGCGGCGGAAGGCGCGGATTTCCTGATGGTGAAGCCCGCGACGATGTACCTCGATGTCATCGCCGCCATGCGCGCTGCGACCACCCTGCCGATTGCCGCCTACCATGTGAGCGGCGAGTATCTGATGGTGAAGGCCGCCGCCGCTTCCGGTTGGCTGGATGAAAGGTCTGCTATGATGGAAGCTCTCCTTTCCATCCGCCGCGCGGGCGCGGATATGATTCTCACCTACGCCGCCCCGCAGGTGGCCGAGTGGCTGCGCCAATAAGATGTACTTTAAGCCATGTCTCCCCGCCCCATCCGCACGCGTTCTCCCAAACGCTTCCGCATCGACCTCTTCCTCGTCCTGCTGGTCATGGCGCTGGCGGGCTTGGCGCAGGCGGTGTTCGGCGGCAGCGATGCGATATGGCGCACATTGACGGGGGAGCCCGCTTTGGTGCAGGAGGCCGGGCAGGGAACACAGGGGGGCGCGGCGGTGGCGCACGAGGCGCTTGAGCCGGGGCTGAGCTGTGAGGGTATGCCCGAGTCGGGGGCGCCCGTACGCTTCCTGATGCAGAATGTGCAGAACTACTTTGTGGCGGGGGAGCAACAGCGGTCCCGCTATGTGAGCAAGCCGAAACCCGAGGCGGAGCGCACGGCGTTGGTGCGGGCCATGGTGAAGGCGCACCCCGATGTCATCGGCCTGGTGGAAATCGGCGGGCCGCTCGCCTTGCAGGATTTGCGAGAACGCTTGGAGGCGGCGGGTCTGTCGTATCCCTATTTCCGCGTGCTGGTGCGCCAAGGGGAGGACCGCGCGTTGGGGATTCTCTCCCGCTTGCCGATTGTGGCGGATGCCTCCCGCGCGGACATGCCGCTGATGGGGCAGAGCCGCCGCCCGATGCTCCGCGGGTTGCTGGATGTGACCATCCGCGCGGAGGACGGGCGCCTGTTCCGCATTCTCGGCGTGCATCTCAAATCCCGCGTGGGCGAGGACCCGGCCGCGGCCAAGGCGCTCCGCAACAAGGAGGCCCGCACGCTGGCGCTCTATGTGCAGGCGGAGATGAAACGTTCCCCCAAGATGCCCCTGTTGGTCTACGGCGACTGCAACGATACGCCCGAGGATGAGGCCGTGAAGACCATGTTGCAGGGAGGCGTGCTCACCCGCCTCTCCCCGAAGGATTCCCGCGGCGAGGAATGGACGCATTACTATCGCTACGGCAGGTCCTACTACGCCTTTGATCACATCTTTTTCAACAAGGTGCTTCACAAACGCGTGAAGTCCGCCCCCGCATGCGGCATCGCCGACCAAGGCGAACAGGCCAGCGACCACCGCGCCCTCTGGTGCGACCTAAGGTGATGTACAACGTACAAATCGCCCGCGCTTCGCGAGGGACGCAAAGCGTGGATGAAACGCCGTCCGTTTGTTTAATGCCTTCGGACTTCGGACTTGCCTTCAGTCCCGATGGTACGGGCTGCCGGCGAGCAGGGTGTGGATGCGGTAGATTTGCTCCAGCAGGACGACGAGGGCGAGCTCGTGCTGCATGGTGTGCTTGCCGAGGCAGAGCACGTGGTCGCAGGTCTCGCGCAGGGCAGGGGTGTGTCCGTCGGCGGCACCGATGAGGAAGGCGACGTGTTTGATGTCGCCGCGCATCTGCCAGTCGCGGACATGCTGTTCCAATTGGCGGGTGGTCCAGTTTTCTCCGCGCTCGTCCATGGCGATGCGGAGGCAGCCTTCGCTGGCCTCCAGCAGCCGCGCGGAGACATCGGCGGAGGAACCCGCTTTCACATAGCGCAGCTCCACCTTGCCGAGCGGTCGTAAGCGGTCTTCAAAAAACTTCACGCCGTCTCGGGCGTAGGCGATGGAGGGGCGGGCGGCGGCGATGATGCGGAAATCCATGAGGGAATTACAAATTACAATTTACAAATGACAAATTGAGAAATTTGTGCGGCTGTGCCGCAAGATAGAGACGAGACGCAGAGCGCATGCAAAAGCTGAGAGTGGAATGAAACTGTTGTTTTTGTTATAGGCCGTTATAGACGCTTTGCGTTGTGATAAGTATGCGAGCAAGGCGAGCCGAACTCAGACTTCGTACATCGTACCTCGTACATCGTCCTTTAAGAGGTGTTTTTCCATCGCGGCGGCGGAGGAAAACACCGTGCGGCCATCGAGGTCGCCGCGGCGGCTGTAGCCCCAGTCGAAGAGGGCGCAGGGGCAGCCGGCGTTGTCGGCGGTTTGCGCGTCGTAGAGGGAGTCGCCCACCATCACCATGTCGGCAGGGCACACGCACCATTGTGCGGCGAGATGGAGCAGCGCATCAGGCGCGGGTTTGCGGGGGAAGGCGGGGGAATTGCCGAGCACGAAATCGAAGGTGTTTTCGGGGAAGAGCGTCTGCACCATGGGCACGGTGATATCGTGCGGCTTGTTGGAGAGCACGGCGAGGCGGCAGCCGGCGGCACGCAGGTGCTCCAGCATCTCGGGGATGCCGGGGTAGGGGCGTGTGAAGTCGCCCTGCCAGCAGTGCGGGTATTCGCGGCGGAAGGCGGTGTGGATGGCCTCCAGCTCCTCCGCGGGGGCGAGGGAGACATCCGCATAGCCGATGGCGGCGGCGCAGAGGTTGGCTGCCCCGCGCCCGATCATCCCGCGCACTCGTTCCTGCGGGTGCGGTGCTTTGCCCAGCGAGCGCAGAGCGCGATTGACTCCCTCCGCGATGCCGGGGAGGGAGTCAACGAGGGTGCCGTCCAAATCAAAGACGATGGGGCGGGCGGACATGGTGGTGCTTATTGCAGGCAGCCGCGCTCGGAGGAGCGCACGAATTCCACCATGTACTTGGCGCAGGGGTTCTGACCGGAGCGTTCATCCGCCTCGATGGCGGCGAGGGCTTCCTCCTGGTTGCAGCCCTTGTGCAGGAAGAGTTTTTTGTAGCAGAGCTTGACGGCACGGATTTCATCCTCCGTGAAGCCGCGGCGCTGCATGCCGATGAGGTTGATGGAGCGCACGGTGGCGGGGTGCCCCTCGACAATGGTGAAGGGGGGCACATCCTTGCCGACGCGAGCGCAACCGCCCACCATGGCGTGCTTGCCGACGCGCACGAACTGGTGCAGGGCGGCGAAGCCGGAGATGATGGCCCAGTCATCGATGTGACAGTGGCCCGCCACGCCCGCGAAGCCCGAGAAGATGCAGTGGTCGCCCACGATGACCTCGTGCCCGCAATGGCTGTTAATCAAAAAGTTGTTGTAGTTGCCGATGATGGTCTTGGTCTCCGCGGAGGTGGAGCGGTTGATGTTGCAGTTTTCGCGGAACACGTTGTGGTGGCCGACCTCCAGGAAGGTGGGCTCTCCCTTGTACTTCAAATCCTGTGTTTTGAGACCGATGACAGCGAAGGGGAAGAACTCGTTGCACTCACCGAAGGTGGAGGGCCCGCCGATGACGACGTGGTTGTGAAGGACGCAGCCCTTGCCGAGCGTGACATGCGGGCCGACAACGCAATAGGGCCCGATTTTTACATCATCCGCAATCTCGCACGTGGGGTCGATAATAGCCGTAGGATGGATTTCTGCCATGATTCCGTATTCTACTCCGCGCCCTCCGCAGCTTCAAGGATAAAATAGTTGTTATGCGCTTTTTATGGCTCTTCGTCTATTTTTGTGGAATGAAACCGCATAGGTATCCGAAACACATCGTAGAAAGAAGAGCGAGGTTAGAAAAAACATTGAGCATGGAG
>CALBJX010000064.1 GCA_937893015.1 uncultured Verrucomicrobiales bacterium
GACTTCGTACATCGTACATCGTAAATCGTACATCCCTACAAATCCTCATTTGTCTGCTTCCTTCCTACGCTGAAGCCCCGTTCAGCGTATACCGAACGGGGCTTCGGGGAAAGCGGACAGGGTGGGATTCGAACCCACGGAAGGCATAACCTTCGGCGGTTTTCAAGACCGCTGCATTCAACCACTCTGCCACCTGTCCGTGGAGAGCAGACCGCATCGGCGGTGTGCAGGTGAACTATAACGCATTCGCGGCGGCGGGGCAAGTTTTTTGCCGATGATGGCAGAAAAAAGCTTCGCCGGCCGGTGACGGCGTCCGTTTGTTAACAGACGCAGCGGAGAGGCCGGGCCATGCTGAGGTGAGGCATGCCCGGTGCGCCATTCTGTCGCATTGGGGCATTTTGCCGCAGTTATATAGGGACAATGTGTCGCATATTTGGTTAGAAAGGCATACAAGAGCGCTGCGGAGGAATTCTAAGGAATTTAAATAGAATTCCTTAGAACGATTGTTATGTTAGGATACGCCTTGGTATGCTATTTGCAACAGCTAAGGTATCCATGGCATCCTTTACAAGGGGGGATGCCCCGAACGGAATGTGATGTATGCTGACGGAAAATGTTTACATGATTGCCTATGACCTGCTCGGCGAAGATCGGGATGAGGCCGCCCTCGAGAAGTTGATTCTGGCGTATCGCTCGAAAAAACAGCGCTTGCTGCCCCATGCGTGGCTGGTGAAAAGCAGCGAGACAGAGGAAGAGCTTTACGACAAGATCAGCCCTTATTTGGAGTCGGGCGACCGCTGCATCATTTTTCTCGTCTCCCGCAGCCGCTGGATGGCGCACCTGCCTCGCATCCTGCAGAAAGTGACGCTCTGGATGGCAACCTGAAAAGGCTGTTTCGCAAATCAAAAAAAAGGCGGCGGTTTCTCGTGAGAAACCGCCGCTTGTGATTGTTCTGTGAAGTGCAGGCTTTACTTCTCGGTCAGGGAACCGATGCCGGGAAGCACCTTGCCTTCCAGCAGCTCAAGGGAGGCGCCGCCGCCCGTGGAGCAGAAGGAGAGCTTGTCGGCCACCTTGAACTTCTTGGCCGCCGTCACGGAGTCACCGCCGCCGATGATGGAGGTGCAGTCGCTCTCGGCGAGGCACTCGGCCACGGCCTTGGTGCCCTTGGCGAAGGAGTCGAGCTCGAACACGCCCATGGGGCCGTTCCAGAGCACGGTCTTGGCGGTCTTGATGACAGCGCAGATTTCCTCGATAGCCTTGTCGCCGATGTCGATGCCCATGGCACCCTCGGGCATACCGCAGTCGGCGGAATCCCAGGGAGCGGAGCAGAAGGTTTCGGCACCCTCTTCGAAGGCGAAGGTGTAGCGCGTGTCGGCGGGCAGGATGAACTTGATGCCCTTGGCCTTGGCGGTGGCAAGAATCTCGTTGGCGAGGTCGAGCTTGTCGCCCTCAATCTTGGAGTTGGCCACGTTCTTGCCCTGAGCGGCAAGGAAGGTGTTGGCCATGGCACCGCCGATGATGAAGGTGTTCGACTTCTCCATGAGCTTGGAGAGCACCTGAATCTTGTCGGAAACCTTGGCACCGCCCATGATGACGACGAAGGGCTGCTCGGGGGTCTCCAGCTTGCCCTCAAGGTACTCGAGCTCGTGCTCGATGAGGAAGCCCATGGCGGACTTCTCGGCGAAGTGGGTCACACCCTCCGTGGAGGCGTGGGCGCGGTGAGCGGAACCGAAGGCGTCGTTCACATAGAGCTTGGCGTCGCCGAGCAGAGCCTTGGCGAACTCGGGGTCGTTCTTCTTTTCCTTCTTGTCGAAGCGCACGTTGTCGAGCAGGAGCACGTCGCCGTCCTTCAGCGCGGCGCGGGCAGCCGTGGCGGCCTCACCGATGGTCTCGGGCACGAAGGCGACGGGCTGGCCCAGATGGCCGGCGAGGCATTCGGCGGCGGCCTTCAGGGAGAACTCGGCCTGGTAGCCGGTGCCCTCGGGGCGGCCGAGGTGGGAGCAGAGCACCACGCGGGCACCATGGGAGATGAGGTGCTTGATGGTGGGCAGAGCGGCCACGATACGGGCATCGTTGGTGATGACGCCATCCTTCATGGGAACGTTGAAGTCCACGCGGACGAGGACTTCCTTACCGGCGACGTCGAGGTCGCGAACAGTCAGTTTAGCCATAGTTGTGTGTTGTGTGTGAAATGGTTTCAGAGGTTGAAAAGAGGAAATACACCCCTGCGCACGCATTGTAGCGCGGAAAGTTCTGCATTTCAAGCAAAATGCGGTGCACAGACGCGGTTGCGGGGTAAAAAAGCGCCCGCTCGTAGCAGAGCGGGCGCGAAAAAGCATAGGAGAGCCTGTTGCCTTAGCGGCGCTTGCGGCGGTTGGCAAGCGCTGCAAGTGCCAGCAGGGACAGCGTGGCCGTCGCGGGCTCGGGGGTGTATGTCACATGCAGACCCTGAGCATCAGCATGGGCATAGCCCTGACCGCCCTCGATGGTCACATTCGCCAAATCATCGGCGGTCCAAGAGGAAAAGTCTCCGGCGATCAGAGTACGCGTGATGTGGCCATTGTCAAGGATGGTGTGGTGGGCGGGAGCCTCAATGACAGTACTGATATCCAAGCCATCCACCACCACCTTGTTGCCGCCGGTCAGCGCACCGCTGAGGTAGCCGGCGGAGTGGAGGTACACGGTACCATTCACCATCTCATTCACGCGGACCTTGGTGTCGTAGTCGGCATCAATATCTACCCAAGCGCCTTCGGTGGAAGAAATGGCATAGTAGTTGTTGGCACTGTTGCTCGACCATGCAATTTGCCCCGCCCCGGTGTTACCCGTACTGAAAACGATAGCGGGATCGATATACAGATATGTCACGGTCGTGTGAGTGCCGGTGGCATTGGTCTTGAGGCCGCCCGTGGACGTCACATAGAAACCGCCGTAAGTTGTAGCGGAGGAGACATTACCATAGTAGAAAGCATCCACGAGGAAGTTCTGCGTCTTGTCTGCAATGCTTTGCATGGGGCTGGACATGGCACCATCGAACGTGATGCCATGGAGCGTCACATCTGCCATGGCCAGACCGGAAAGTGCCACAAGGGCAATCAGTGTCTTTTTCATCTTTTATATAGTGTGTTGTTCTTAATCTCTGCGAGGGTGCGGTAAATCCATGCACGTGATATGGGTTTCTCACACCCCCACGGGGGTAGTATACATCATTGTGAATGCTGTATGCAAGACTATTTTTTTAAAGTTCACTATCTGTGGCATGTGCAGGAAAAGCCAGAGGAGAGATTGATCCGGCAAGAGACGTTATTTTTTCGCGAAAACGTTGAATATCTTACTGTTAGTGTGCATACAGCATTCACAATGCTGTATGCATGCCGCTTCGCGTTTCGCCGGTCAGCGGATGGGGCCTTTTCTGCTCGCGTATCGAGCGGGGGCGGGGCTCGATAAAAACTTGGTGACACGTTCGTGCGTGGCGGAGTCCGATAAAAGCTTGAAGAAAGGCTTGCTTTTGCCGGCTGTATCAGTATACTGCTTGCGTTCCTGTCTCATCCGCAGGAACATATTACTTGCTAGGATGTTGAGCATCCGAGGGCAAGCCTCTCTGTGGGCGCCCTCGGATGACTCATCCGCCGTGCAGAGCCGCTCATCAATCCGTTTGACAGGTTCCCGAGCGCGTGATACAATGTCGCGCGACCAAAAAAGACCTCACTCTTATGACTTTCTACGAAGAACTGGAATGGCGCGGGCTGGTGAACCAGGTTTCCAGCCCCGAACTGGCGGAGAAGCTGAACAAGGGCGGGATGACGTTCTATATCGGGACCGACCCCACCGCGGACAGTCTGCACCTCGGCCACTATTCCAGCTTCCTCATCACCAAGCGTCTGAAGAAGGCGGGGCACCACCCCATCCTGCTGGTCGGTTTGGCCACGGGCCTCATCGGTGACCCCCGCGGCACCGTGGAGCGCGAGCTGAAGCAGAAGGAAGAGGTATTCCGCAACTACGAAGCCCTCAAGGCGCAGGTGGAGAAGATTTTCGGCTTCGAGGTCGTCAACAACTACGACTGGATCAACGGCATGAACGTCATTGACTTCTTCCGCGATTACGGCAAGTACATCAATGTCGGCTACATGCTCACCAAGGACCACGTGCGCCGCCAGATGGAGAGCGGCATCTCCTATGCGGAGTTCTCCTACATGCTCATTCAGGCCATCGACTTCAAGCACCTGCACGAGACGCGCGGCGTGGACCTGCAGGTGG
>CALBJX010000065.1 GCA_937893015.1 uncultured Verrucomicrobiales bacterium
CCACCCCCGCCGAGAACCAGGGCGACATCATGGGCGACCTCAACCGCCGCCGCGCCCAGGTCAACAACATGGAGCACAAGGGTGCTGAGTGTATTCTCACCGCCTCCGTGCCGCTGGCTGAGATGTTCGGTTACTCCACCGACATCCGTACCCTCTCCAAGGGTCTCGCCTCCTACTCCATGGAACCCTCTCACTTCGAACAAGTTCCCCCGAACCTCGTCGCTCAGATCGTCAAGGCTCGCGGTGGTAACAAATAACCAACCACAATATTAACCCTAAACATAACCGCACGTTCATGCAAAGCCCCAAAATCCGCATCCGTCTCCGTGCATTTGACAGCCGCGCCATCGACCGCTCCGCTACGGAAATCGTCGAGACCGCCAAGCGTACAGGTGCAAAAGTTGCCGGTCCGATTCCTTTGCCGACTCGTATCGAGAAGTTCTCTGTGAACCGCTCGGTCCATGTTAACAAGAAATCTGCCGACCAGTTTGAAATCCGTACCCACAAGCGTCTGCTCGACATCATCGAGCCGACCTCCCGCACGGTGGAAGAGCTCAAGAAGCTCAACCTGCCTGCCGGTGTGGACATCACGATCAAGATCTGATTCCCGCCCCCACGGATACTCATTACAAACCCTAACACAGAATTTCTAAGAACATGTCTTTAGGACTTATTGGTAAGAAGGTTGGTATGACCCGCGTCTTCAACAAGGAGACCGGTGCCATGATTCCCGTCACCGTCATCGACGTGACCGGCAACACTTACGGCCAGATCAAGACCGCTGACAAGGACGGCTACACCGCCATTCAGGTGGCGTTTGACGCCCAGAAGGAGAGCCGCCTCTCCAAGCCTGTCGCCGGTCATTTCAAGAAGCTCGGTATCGCCCCCGCCAAGCTCCTCAAGGAGTTCCGCGTGGATGCCGCCGAGCTCCCCGCCGAGGGCGCTGAGCACCCCGGTGTCTCCCTCTTCGAGGAAGGCGCTTGGGTGGACGTCATCGGCACTTCCAAGGGTAAGGGCTTCCAGGGTGTTATGCGCCGCCATAACTTCCATGGCTCCCCCGCCGCCCACGGTTCCATGATGCACCGCCGCACCGGCGGCGTCGGCGCCTGCGCCACGCCCTCCCGCGTGTGGAAGGGTCAGAAGATGCCCGGCCACATGGGTGCCGAGCGCAAGACCGTGCAGAACCTGAAGGTCGTTCAGGTGCGCAAGGACGACAACGTGATTCTCGTCTCCGGCCCCGTTCCCGGTGCCAAGGGCTCTTACGTGGTCATCCGCGCGGCGAAGAAGAAGAACGGTAAATAAAAACGAACTAGGAAAACCTATCTATGTCCGCTACTGAATACACAATCGAAGCTGCCACCGCCGCCGGTATCGTGACGGTGGGTGCTGAGAAGGGCTCCCAGGCCGTGCATGACCTGGTGGTCGCCTACCGCGCCAACCGCCGCACGGGCTCCGCGAACACGAAGACCCGCGCCGAAGTCGCCGGTAACAACAAGAAGATCTATCGCCAGAAGGGCACGGGTAACGCCCGTCACGGCGACCACCAGTCCCCCATCTTCGTGGGTGGTGGTGTCGTGTTCGGCCCCCGTCCCCGCGACTACTCGAAGAAGGTGAACAAGTCCACCCGCAAGCTGGCCCTGCGCCGCGTGCTCGGTGACATCATCTCCGGCGGCAAGGTCGCTACCGTTCCCACCTTCGCCGTGGCAGACGGCAAGACGAAGTCCTTCGTCGCCGCCGTGGCCGAGATGGCCGAAGGCAAGAAGATTCTCATCATTGCCGATTCCTTCGATGAGATGACCAAGCGTGCCGGCCGCAACGTGGCCGACGTGCTGCTCATGACCGCCGCCGAGGTGAACGTCGAGCAGCTCCTCAACGCCAAGAAGGTTATCCTTGTTGAATCCGCTCTGGAAACCATCGCCAACCGCACCAAGTAATCATGAACGACATCTACGACGTTATCAAGAAGCCGCGCGTTTCCGAAAAGGCCGCCGTCATGCACGAGGCCGACGGCGTGCTCACGCTTGAAGTGGCGGTTAAGGCCACGAAGATTGAAATCAAGCAGGCTGTGGAGAAGGCCTTCGGCAAGAAGGTTGCCTCTGTCCGCACGGCGAACTACGACGGCAAGGCCCGCCGTACCCGCACCAAGGATGCCGGCACCGCCCCCGCCTGGAAGAAGGCGTATGTGCGCCTTGCCGCCGGTGAGTCTCTGGATCTTGTCTAACCCTTAAGAAGAAAGTAAGCTATCATGTCCCTCAAGTCATTTAAGCCTACCACTCCGTCCAACCGCTACAAGATTCTGCCCTCCTTCGAGGAAATCACCAAGAGCAAGCCCGAGAAGTGCCTTCTTGAGCCCATCCGCAAGAGCGGTGGCCGCAACAACAACGGCCGCATCACCACCCGCCACATCGGCGGTGGCCACAAGTTCCACTA